>NZ_CAUTBW010000006.1:0-62967 GCF_963536905.1 uncultured Alloprevotella sp.
ACATAGGGAGTACCTAGCCACGTTGCAGCCTCCAAGAAAAGTGCATGATCATCGTGCTCTTCAATGCGAATACCCAAAGCAGAACCGGCATAGGCCAACGCTCGGAAGTTGGTATTGGAGAAGTTCTTCTGTGTACTGCACGAGTGAAATGTAACGAGTAACAGAAGAAAGGTAATGACTTGGAAGATAACTTTCACGATAAAGGAACAAGCCCCCTCATACATGACGGAGAGGGCTTGTATGGAGCGGCTGTTATAGATGATTTTCTTGGAGGTAGTGATTAGCTTCAATAGCAGCTTTACAACCGCTAGCTGCAGCTGTAACAGCTTGTCTGTAGAGAGGATCAGCAACATCACCAGCAGCATAAACTCCTGGTATCCCCGTCAAAGGTGTATCACCTTCAGTGAGGATATACCCTTGCTCATTCGTCTTAACCCAGGGTGCAAAGAGGTCGCTATTAGGCTTATGTCCAATGGCTAAGAAGAAGCCGTCAATAGGCAAATCATATTGCTTCTCATCTGCTTCTCCTTTGCGGTGAACCAAATGGGCTCCCTCTAACTTTCCTTCACCAAAGAGTCCTATTGTATTGGTTTCAAAGAGTATCTCAATCTTAGGATTCTCCATTACGCGGTCCTGCATCGTCTTACTAGCGCGTAGGAAAGGTTTACGCACAATCAAATAGACTTTATCTGCTAAACCAGCCAAATAACTTGCTTCTTCGCAGGCAGTATCACCACCACCTACAACGGCAACAGTCTTCTTACGATAAAAGAAACCATCACAGGTGGCACAAGCACTAACGCCATGTCCCTTATAGGTTTCTTCATCAGCTAAGCCAAGATATTTAGCAGCAGCTCCCGTTGCTATGATCAACGTGTGGCATAATACCTCACTACCATCATCAAACGTCACAGAGTAGGGGGCTTTATCTAGATTTACCTTAGTGGCTATATTAGAACGAATTTCTGCACCATAACGCTCTGCTTGCTGACGCATATTATCCATCAAGTCATACGCTTCAACACCTTCAGGAAAGCCAGGAAAATTCTCCACCTCACTTGTAGTTGTGAGTTGTCCACCCGGCTGCAAGCCTTCGTAAATAACAGGACTGAGTCCTGCACGCCCAGCGTAAATTCCAGCAGTATAGCCAGCAGGGCCAGAACCTAAAATTAGGCAACGTATAGTTTTCATTAATTATATATTTAAAATGTTTATCGTAAGTCGATTACTTCCACTTTGGGATAGTCTTTCTTACTAAATTCAAATGTGCTCTTACTAAACTTAATCCCCGTCTGAAGCTGACTAATACGGAAGCGCATCCAGTTGCCTTTCGCATCTTTCAATCGAACGTTCATAAGATTACCATTAGTGTCGACAAGTACAACTAATCGCTGAAAAGAAGCGCGTGCCTTAGGTACGACAGTTATCTTACGGCATGTCTTGCCAGCATAAGTATCTGATTCCATATAATAGCTGCAGTTTTCACGATAGAGGTTTATGAACGCTGTTGGATTCATTTTCTGAATCTCTGTTTCAGTAGGGGTGCTCACATTTACTTCGTCACTTCCTGACATCATGGACCAAAGAGTTTTACCATTGAACCAAGTTGTCATACTACCTGACTGAATTTTAAATTTATTTCCCTCTGTTTGAATAGTACCAAGAACAGTACCATTAGGACTTAACCCTTTAAAAGTTGTAGCTTCAAAGGAAGCCTTAACTCCCGTTTTTTGTAATTTAGTTGCAACTTGATTAAGAATCTGCCCAGCACTCTGTGCGAAACATGGCAATAGCACAAAGGATAAGAGTAAAGTAGAAAGCGTCTTCTTCATATTCTTTCGTTTTTATTTTATTTCGAATATATCATAGTCTTAATTACCTAACATTTGGTCAAGTTGGAATTCGTCTTGTATCAAGACTTCGCGAGGTTTGGCACCTCTTGCAGGTCCAACAATACCTGCATTTTCTAGTTGATCCATCAGACGCCCCGCACGATTATAACCTATAGAGAACTTGCGCTGAATGAGTGAGGTTGAACCTGCTTGGTTCATGACGATATAGCGAGCAACTTCTTCAAACATAGAATCACGTTGTCCACTATCATCACGACATCCTTCTCCTTCTCCATTGCTTTCTTCTGCAACTTCTGGAAGTTCAAATGCAGAAATATAACCTTGTTGACTTGCAATGAATTCATTGATGCGTTCTACCTCAGGGGTATCCACAAAAGCACACTGCACGCGCACAGGTTCATTACCACTCAAGAATAGCATATCACCACGACCGATAAGTTGCTGAGCGCCAGTACGATCTAGAATGGTCTTAGAGTCAATGCCAGAAGATACCTTAAAGGCCATACGGGCAGGGAAGTTAGCTTTAATCGTACCTGTAATGATATTTGTTGTAGGTCGCTGTGTCGCAATAATCATGTGCATTCCTACCGCACGAGCTAATTGGGCAATACGTGCAATCGGAAGTTCAACCTCTTTGCCTGCAGTCATAATCAAATCACCGAATTCATCAATAATGATTACAATATAAGGCATAAATTCATGTCCATTGGAAGGATTCAGCTCACGATTAATAAACTTCTCGTTATACTCTTTTATGTTGCGAACTCGTGCTTTCTTTAGTAAATCATAACGATGATCCATAACAACGCAAAGACTCTTCAGGGTTTCAATGACTTTCCTTACATCTGTGATAATCGGTTCTTCGTTATCTGGAACTTTAGCTAAGAAATGTTTCTCTATGGGGGCATAAATGCTAAACTCTACTTTCTTAGGGTCGATGATAACAAACTTTAACTCAGCAGGATGCTTCTTATAGAGCAAAGAAGTGACGATAGCGTTCAAGCCAACAGACTTTCCTTGTCCGGTAGCACCAGCAACTAACAAGTGAGGCATCTTGGCTAAATCCACCATATAAACATCATTAGTAATAGTTTTACCAAGCGCAATAGGGAGAGCAAAGTCAGCTTCCTTGAATTTTTTTGTGTTCAAGATACTTTCCATTGAAACAATCTTCTTATTTCGATTTGGAACTTCAATACCTATTGTTCCCTTTCCTGGCATAGGAGCAATAATGCGAACTCCTTCTGCTGAAAGATTCAGAGCTATATCATCTCCCAAATTACGAATCTTGCTGATGCGTACACCTGGAGCTGGCGTAACTTCATAGAGCGTAATTGTTGGACCAATTGTTGCTTTGATATTAGTAATCTCCACTCCAAAATCATGAAGAACTGTAACAATACGATCCTTATTACTTTTTTGTTCTTCCATATCGATACTTGGACCTTCATTCTCATACTTTTTTAACAAGGAGAGAGTGGGGAACTTATAATGTTCTAAATCCTTACGTGGATCATATGGACCTAGCACCTCTAACGGAGAAGCAACAGTCTTAGTACTAGCACCTTTCTCTGGATCTTCTGCCTTTGTTACTTCCAGTTCTTTATTCATATCTGTATCAATCACAGATAATGCATCTACAGAGGGAGTAACAGCAATGGAAGTAACTTCAGTTTCAGAATCACCTAAATCAATTGTGGTAGCCACGCCATTCGGCTCTTCATCTTTCTGATTTTCGTCCGTAATATCTAATGGATTATCTGTTTCATCTTCAATCGTTTCTTCGTCACCTTCATTCTCTGCACCCTTATTAGCGTCTAAATCAGGCAGCTCGCCATAAAAGTCTTCATTGTTCCCTTCATCATCTGTTATAACTTCGTTTGCTACAGAGTGCTCTGCTCTATATTTAGACGGATTAAAGAGCAAGCGAATAAATTCTATAGTTTGGCCTGAAAAGTAAATCAAATAGAGAATACCTATCACTATCATCAAAATGATAGTTCCTATCAATCCTATGTTACTTGTGAGATATTGACAAACAAGATAGCCATGCCCTCCTCCCCAATCTGGCTGGAAAGGGATCTTCATAAGTTTCTCTGGAAAAACGTTGAGAAACTCTTTAGAAGAAAGAAGAGTTAGTACAACGGACCCCCAAATCATAAGTACCGAACAGTTTACAAACCATTTGCGAAGACGAACCCCATATGTATCCATGAACTTCAAACTCAGCCCAATCATGAAGATGGGAAAAAAATAGGAACACACTCCAAAGGCTTCGTTGAAAAAATAATTTGCTATGTATGCTCCAATCTTTCCTCCGTAGTTAACAAACTGTTGATTGCCTATATTATTTTCTAGCTGTGTCTGATCAACGCTTGCAGTATAAAAAAATGAAGTAAAGCATAGGAACATATACAACGCCAAAGCAAAGGTAATCAAACCTAATATGAATTTCAGTTTTTCCCCACGCAACAGTTCTTTCCATCCGTCCTCAGGACTGAAGATAGACTTGAGATTCACATTACCATCTTTTGTTTTATTTTTATTGGCAGTCTTTCGAGTTACTTGCTTCTTTGCCATGATTTCTATTTCGTGTAAAAGTCTATAAGTTGATTCAGTGCACGTTGACAAACTCCACAAAATTCAGGATATTCATTTGTCTTCATTCGGCAGTTTTCAAAACCTCTGTATACATTTTTAGCTTGATAACCTGCACCTTCATACATCTTTGCACCTCGCACGTCTTTCCATTTAGAATCGTCAGGATGGGTCGTGATATTTAATTCCCACGGCTCTATTGCTGCATTATATGTATCAGAGAATTGCGTATCATTATAATATTCGTCTGCCAGACCTCCAAAGCTATGCCCAAACTCATGCACAACAACAGAGCGAAAAGCACTATGTTTTGCTGTAGTCAGTGTATAGGAGTTATAAATTCCACCACCGCCATAATTATCCGTATTGGCTAAAATAATTATATGTTCATAAGGAATACCTTGTAAAGCATCATTAAGTTTACGTAAATTCAATGTTGTTAAATAGCGATCGGAATAAAATGTATCAAAATGACTAGACAAGGCCGTTTGCTTCCATAATCCCCGTTTGGGTATACTAATACCGCTATTTTGTGAAGGTAAAGCCACCGCCACAATATTAAAACAATCTTTTCTACTCTTGAATGGTTCATGCGAAAACAACGATTTCATCGCTATAATGGCATCGGAATAAAAATTATTCTGCTCTGCCTCTGTATATCCTTCTGCCACAATGGCAATATCGATCTTTTTATCTGGAACGCCAGCTTTCCATAGATACTTATGCGGAGCTACTTGCAATCCATCAAGGGAGCGAATAAGAATATCCCGTGGATGGATGGTCATTGCAAAACTTGATACAACTTTAGAGTGTGTGTCGTATAGTTCGATACTGAGCAAAGCTGAGTCTGTAGGCATAGGCATCAAAAACACATTCTGGAAGGCTTTATTTACCCTTTTTGCTTCTTCTGTAGTTAACCACTCTTGAAATAACGTTGAAAAAGAGTGTCGATACAAAACTTTTTTAGTTCGTGCATCTTGCAAACACAGTTGACCATTTCCTCGCAAAGGTACTGCATTTAAATGGCCACGACGCCCAGCCCAACCATTGAAAGTACTTAGTTCTTCAATAGAAATATATTGTTTTTCAACAGTGCCTGAAAATATAAAATCTGCACGAAGTGTACGAGAAAAATTAAGACTTTGACTTTTAAGCGGCTGGAATATAGATACTGCCAAAAGTATGAAATAATACAACTGTCGCATGTTCTATGAAATTTGAATGCAAACTTACAAATTTATTCGTAATTTAGCAGCTCAAACCAACCTACATCTTAATAAATCATTGTGAATTTGAAAGATTTTGAGAACCGATTGGTGCGCGGTATGTGGCTTGCATCCTATCCTCGTCTTCAGTATTATTGGCAGGCTCTGCTTCAACGTTTGTTTTTGGCAGGACGCATCTTCTGGAACGAACGTATGACTTTTCGTGCTGGTGCACTCACCTATGTTTTTATTTTGGCTTTGGTTCCAGTTTTAGCTCTTATTTTTGCAATCGCAAAAGGTTTCGGCTTAGATACTTATATTGATAGTCAAATACATGAAACTTTTTTCTCTCAGCCTCAAGTTGTTGACGCTCTCTTAACTTTTGTAAATCGCTATTTATTAAATACTCAACAGGGTGTTTTTGTTGGTATTGGTATTCTTATGCTACTCTATACCGTTTGGTCTTTAATGAGCGGTATAGAAACTACCTTCAACCAAATATGGCAAATAAAACAAGAACGAAGCATTTTTGCACAAATCAAAGATTACATATTTGCAGCTATTTTTCTTACTATATTCCTGATTATCAGTTCAGGATTATCTATCTTCTTAAGTAATTCTTTAGAGTCAGCAATAGGATATATTCCTTTTATCAAGCAGGTTCCACTTCTTTGGAGTGTGCCATATATTCTTATGGTACTCTTCTTCACGCTACTCTATAGTTTTATGCCTAATACGAGTGTACGTTTACGTAGTGCATTCATTGCAGGCCTACCGGTAGGGATTCTCATACAATGTAGCGTATATGGATATTTCTATTTACAAATGACGATGACTAGCTACAATGCTATTTATGGTTCATTGGCAGCTCTGCCACTCATCATGATTTGGGTACGTATTCTTTGGTATATCATTCTTTATGGTACGGCTTTAAGTTATGCAGATCAACACATAGGAGAATATGCCCATAGTCGCAATAATATTTGGAATAGGACCTCATTTGATAATTTAAGTATTTCAATTTGTATATTTATTTTTCAAAGGTTTAAGCAAGGAAATACTGCACCACAAATAGTAGAACTTCAAGAAAAGTTTAAAGTTCCAACATTTATTCTTGATATCACTTTGGACAAATTAGTTTCAGCTAAGATCTTATTGGTTAATTCTTCTAATCAAGGATTCATTCCTGCAGCTGATCTATCTTTACTGACAGTAGGAAAAGTGCTTTATGCTTTGGACAAACAAGGGAGTACTATCTCATTCTCCCATGGTTCAAGCAAATTTAAAAACTATAGAAATAATTTGTTTACTGGTGGCTTTAACGATGAGTTAATAGTCAATTTATCAAACGATGAGAAATAATACCAACATTGTTCTAATTGCAGACAGCGGCAGTACTAAAACAGATTGGTTGCTACTAAAAGGCAAAGATGAACTTTCTAGATTCAGCACACAAGGAATCAACCCTTTTATGCTGACTGAATCAGAGATAACGACTATATTAGCAACTGAACTACCTCAACTACCAGCGAATGTCGAATCTATTCATTTCTATGGAGCAGGATGCAGAGGAGAGTTATCTGCTATTGTAAAATCTGCAATACAAAGTCTTTTCCTCACGGCGAATATTCAAGTAGAATCAGACTTACTTGGAGCAGCTCGCAGTGTGTGCGGTAACGAACCTGGCATAGCTTGTATCTTAGGTACGGGATCTAATAGTTGCCTTTATGACGGCAAGATCATTGTAGAAAATGTATCTCCATTAGGTTATATACTGGGTGATGAAGGCAGCGGAGCAGTCATGGGAAAGCATCTTATAGCTGATATTCTGAAACACCAAATATCTGAAGATATATCCAAACTATTCTTTGATAGGTATCAACTAACTCCCGATCAAATTATTCAAAAAGTATATAGAGAGCCTTTTCCTAATCGATTCTTAGCCTCTTTTGCTTTATTTATAGGTGAGAACAGGCATAATATTGATATACATAATTTTATAATTAAAGAATTCAAGTTTTTCTTTAGAAGAAATATAGATCAATATCATCGTCTCAATCTTCCGGTAAACTTTGTGGGAAGTATAGCTTTCTTTTTTAGAATTGAACTTCAAGAAGTGGCAAAATCTTTGGGTTATCGCATTGGCCGTATATATAGAACTCCTCTAGATGGTCTTATGAAGTATCATTCTGCGCATAATAATAAGATGCGCTAAGATTTCTTTTTAACATTATTATTGAAGCATTACTGAAATTCTAAAACTACTGTTGTGAAACAATTTCTGCATCACGCATTCGCACTCTCTTTTGAGATTTTTTAGACTATAGCAGAGGGATTTGAGAAAGAAATATTTCATCCAATATAAATCCCAATTCGGTTTGGGAAACTCATGAAAGAGCGTTTCTTAAACCGAATAGGGGTTTATTGTATTAGCCGATATCTTTATTGCATCAGCTGATATCCTTGTTGTATTTGAGAATATAATAAGAATATTTTAAACTATCAAAGAAAATTGAGGTTCAGACATTACCTTAATTTTAAGTTTCATATTCAGCTAGAAGTTTTAGTTCCCTTATTTAACTTATAAACAACGGAGGCAAAGACTAAGGGAAATCCTGCTTCTTTGCCTCCATTTTTTATTAGCTACATACTAGAGTGTTTTCCACTTACCGCCTACAGCTCTCCATTGGATTTTTGCAGCATTCCAGAATGTCGGCCACCCACCGAAGATCCCTCCTATGAATAGTCCTTGAACCTTGTGCCAGCCTTTGGCTAATGCTATTTCGCAATTTTCTCGAGTGTCACGTGGTGCATAGATTCCAGAATTGTCAATATAGAGTGTACCGTCAATACTTACTTGCGTGAGCAAAGAAGAAAATTCATACACACCCGTCTCAGGGACATAGAAGAATCCTTCTGCAGTTGCAGCATAATTCTTTACATCTCGTACATCGCTAGGAACATTCGTTAGAGTGCGTACGACTTCAATACGATCTGCCTTAAAGGTTGAATCAGCCTTTAAGGCTTCTAACTGCTGAGGAGTTCTAAATTCTCCATTGTATTTGCGAACAGTGTAGCCTTTGGTTGTAGGAGTGCTGAGTGAGAGAAGGGAAGTTTGCCTGTTAATTTCTATCTTACGTACATTGCTGAGTAAACCACAAGGAAGAAGTGTTGCTACATTCAACGTTGTGCTTTGGTCAATTTTGATTGGACCGGTATACCGTGTTGAGTGTGATGTGGGGGTTGTTCCGTCAAGTGTATAAACTATTGGAAGATTTCTTTGAGAACTCAAAGAAACAGTACGTGAGTTAGTAAAAGCTAACTTGTTCGAGCTAATTCCTTCAATACTCGGGGCAGGAATATAGAAATTGATGTGACGTTCTTTTAATCGCAGTGTGAAATCGTTATCAAGGCGACGCTGGAAGTCCGAGAAATCTTTGTTTTTCTCTTTTGTCCAGGCCACCTCTGCCAAGGCGACTCCTCGTGGCCATAATCTGTTTTCCAAGGCTGCTGGACCGAGAGTATACTCTGTCCAGTTGTTCCCTTGAACGCCTAGAACCAGTGAATCTAGACCTTGTGAGGTTAGTGCAGAAGGCACAGGATTATAGGCATAGCATTTTTCAAGTGGAGCGTATCCTCCGATACTTGTAGGTTCATTCATAAAGTCGCCCTGGTAATGATCGAAATATAAGCCATGACTTCCTGGTGTCATAATAACACTATGATGTTTCTGCGCTGCAATAATACCACCATCTTCTCCACGCCAGCTCATAACAATAGCATCTTTTGGTAGATTTCCACCTTCAAGTATTTCATCCCACCCAATGATACGTTTGCCTTTCGTTTGTAAATATTTCCCAATCCGTTCGATAACGTAATCTTGTAGCTGAGCTTCTTTTGTGAGTCCAAGAACTTTCATGCGAGCTTGACAACTATCACATTTTGTCCATTCAATACGTGGACTTTCATCACCACCAATATGAAAGTAAGTTGAAGGAAATAGTGGTACAAGCTCGTCTATTACATTCCTTAAAAACTTAAACATATTTTCTCGTCCAGGACACATGACAATATCTTCAACTCCCCAAATGATTCGTGGTGTTATCTCTTTTCTTTTGCAGGACAAATCAGGATAAGCCGCAATAGCTGCCAGTTCGTGACCTGGAATCTCTAATTCAGGAATCACTTCTATATGTCGCGCGGCAGCATAGGCTACAATATCACGAATTTCTTGCTGGGTATAGAAGCCTCCATATTTATTTCCTTCTGCATCCATTCTCCAGGCTCCTATGCCTGTGAGTTTAGGATAACGCTTAATTTCAATGCGCCATCCCTGGTCATCAGTTAAATGCCAATGAAAGCGGTTTAACTTTAATGAAGCCATTACGTCAAGTTGCTTTTTGATTGCAGCAACAGGCATAAAGTGACGACTAACATCAACCAAGATTCCACGCCAAGAGAAACGGGGTTGATCTTCAATTCTAACCATGGGTATCTCAAGTGGCCAGCTAGGAGTACGTGCATTGGTCGCTTCCACAAAAGGAGGAAGTAATTGAAGTAAAGATTGATAAGCCCAAAAGAGGCCACTTTCTGAAGAGGCTGAAAGTTTTACTTGCTGAGGAGTAACCTCTAAGCGATAGGATTCGTTTCCTTTTATTGTTGGGTCAATAGTAAAAAGGATTGAAGATGTCACCGCTTTATGAGAACTTTTTAAACGAATACCTGTAGATCGTTGTAGTTTATCTATAAAGGCTTGAGCAACTTTATCTGCACTTTTTCCCTTTCCCTTTGAAAGGATAACTGTTTGAGGAGAAAGTTGAAAACTACCACTTCCCTTCTCAATGATAGCAGGGCGTGGGATAATGTTTATTTGTCCCATGGAAGGAAGCACGGACAGCGTAAAAAAGAAAGCTGTTAGAATATTTTTTATCATGCGCAATATAGTTAGATGTTATGACTGCGAATTTACGTAATATTTTTTAATTTTCTTTAGAATGTCTAATCCAAGAAGAAAAGTGATTTCCTTATTCCATAGATAAATACTAACTTTGTAGCAAAATAAAGATAACTAAAATGGCAGGAAAGAAGAACTCTCCTATATATATATCGGGCCCTTGTGTTATAGAATCGGCAGAGTTGCTTGAACAAGTTGCGCAGGAAATTGTTCGAATTCGTGATATTCACGGGATAGATATAATTTTCAAAGCTTCTTTTGACAAGGCTAATCGCACTTCCCTATCATCGTTTAGAGGTCCAGGGCTAGAGAAAGGACTTCAGATGTTAGCAGATATAAAATTGCATCATAGCCTAAAGATTACGACAGATATTCATGAAAGTTATCAGGCTCAGGTAGCTGGTGAAGTTGTCGATGTTTTACAAATACCTGCATTCCTTTGCCGTCAGACAGATTTATTGGTAGCAGCGTCTCAAACAGGATGCATTATTAATATCAAAAAAGCACAGTTCCTTTCAGGTAGTGATATGAAATACCCTGTTGAGAAATGTCGTGAATCTGGAGCTAAAGAAGTATGGCTAACGGAAAGAGGAAATGCCTTTGGCTATAACAATTTGGTTGTAGACTTCAGAAACATCCCTTTAATGGCTCAATGGGCAGATCGCGTTATTATGGATTGTACACATAGTGTTCAACGACCTGGAGCAGGAGAAGGGAAAACGATAGGTGATAGACAGTTTGTACCAATGATGGCATATGCAGCTAAGGCCTTCGGTGTAGATGGCTATTTTTTTGAAACACATCCACAACCGGATGCAGCCCTTAGTGATGGACCTAACATGCTCCCTCTTAATGATTTAGAAAATCTTATCGTAGAATTAAGTAAGTAGTTATCTTATGAGTAAGTATATAGATGTAGCGATTCAATGCCTTAGAGAAGAGTCAGAAGCTATAAAGGATTTAATCCCCTATATCAATGGAGATTTTGACAAAGCTATTCGACTTGTCTTAGATTGTCAAGGAAAATTGATTGTTACAGGCGTTGGAAAGAGTGGACATATAGGAGCAAAAATTGCTGCAACACTATCTTCTACGGGAACTCCTAGTTTTTTTGTTAATCCCCTTGATGTTTTTCATGGAGATTTAGGTGTAATTACTGCAGCTGATGTAGTATTAGCGATTTCTAATTCAGGGCAAACAGACGAACTGTTACGTTTTCTACCTTTTCTTCTTGAGATGAAGATACCTGTAATAGGGATGTCAGGTAATCCTCGTTCACAGCTAGCTGAGTATTCAACGGTTCATTTGAATTGTAGTGTAAAAAAAGAAACAGGTCCCTTGGGTTTAGCTCCAACTTCGTCTACAACAGCACAACTTGCAATGGGAGATGCTTTGGCTTGTGCTCTTATGGATGCTCGTGATTTTCAAGTATCTGATTTTGCTCATTTTCATCCCGGCGGTTCTTTGGGACGTCGACTACTTACACGAGCAAGGGATGTGATGCGCACAGAAGATTTACCAGTCATACCTCCGTCTATGAAAATGGGAGAAGCTGTGATACATGTAAGTAATGGACGCCTAGGACTTTGTGTTGCAGAGGAGGAAGGCAAAGTTGTCGGAATTATTACTGATGGCGATGTACGACGTGCTATTCAGTCCTCTCAAGATAGTTTTTTTCAAAAAACTGTGGCAGACTTTATGACCCGCTCACCAAAGACTGTCGGTGCAGATACTAAGATTATGCAAATAGAAGAAATCTTGCAAGAAAATAAAATTCATTGTGTTCTAGTTGTGGATTCTGAGAATCATTTATTAGGTATTGTTGATACGTTTAGGACGCAACTTTAGGTGGTTGTAAATAATTATATTCGTATATTTTTCTAAATACATTGATTAAGAATAGCAGATGTGTAAATGCAACAAGGATAAGAAAATAAGTAATAATAACGAAATCTTTTCACAATTAGGGATGTGTCAAAGCCGATTTAAACACATCCTATTATTGTCTTTAATCTTTGTACTTCCTTCTATATCATGGGCAGCACAAACGGATTCTCTTCTTTTCACGACAAACAATAGGATTGTTATATTTAAGAGTGGACAAGAGAAATTTTCGGATCTTTTTGCCGCGATTCAACAGGCAAAGAAAAGTATTCATCTTGAATATTTTAATTTTAGAAATGATTCTATTTCTACCGAACTCTTTTCACTGTTGGAACAAAAGGTGAAAGATGGGGTGAAAGTAAGAGCTATTTTTGATGGTTTTGGCAATGCATCTAATAATAGACCTTTGAGGCGTAAACATTTGGATTCATTGCATAATCGTGGGATTGAAATTTATGAATTTGATCCATTAAGATTTCCGTATGTGAATCATATCATACCGCGAGATCATCGAAAAATAGTAGTAATAGATGGAGTCGTTGCATATACAGGGGGTATGAATGTTGCAGATTATTATATTAAAGGTAAATCAGAATTTGGTAGTTGGCATGACATTCATGCTCGTGTAGAGGGTGAAGCCGTAGGACAATTGCAAAAGGCTTTTTTAGATTTTTGGAATATTTGGACTCAGCAAAATGTTCGTGGCGCCGAATACTATCCGGGATATCGTGATGCCACAAAAGAGTTTTCTAACTTAACACCTGATACGTGTAGTTCTGCAGGTAAGAAACGTATTGCAGTAGTTAATCAAGGGCCAAGATCTCCCAAAAAACCTATACATGCCACTTTCTTGCAGCTTATCAATAGAGCAACAATGCAAATACAAATAATAAATCCTTATTTTACGCTTTGTCACCATATACGACGTGCACTCTGTCAAGCGATAAAGCGAGGAGTGGATGTTCAAGTAATAGTTTCAGCTAAAAGTGATATTCCCATAACTCCACGCATTGTAGAGCATAATGCTCATCTGCTTATGAAGAAAGGAGTTAAGGTTTATTTTTTTGAAGGTGGTTTTCATCATAGTAAGATAATGATGGTAGATAGTGTTTATTCTTTTATCGGCTCAGCAAATTTAGATAGTCGCAGTCTTTCATTTGATTATGAATGTAATCTTTTAATTGATGACAAGCCTACAACGAAAGTATTGCAAACGATATTCAATAAAGACAGAGATGAGAAATGTTGGCTATTAACTCCTAAGACTTGGAAGGAAAAGTTTAAGCCTTCCCGACGATTTGCTGCATGGTTTTGGCAATGGCTTACCCCGTTTGTGTAATTTTCTTTTTATAATGATTTAATTGCAGAATAGAAATGGATTCTTTAAACTATAACGACACAGATAATAGTAGTCGATTTTATGAACAAGAAGAACCTAAAATGGCAATGAAAGAAGTACCAATCTCATCTACAAACGACTTACAAGCTAAGCCCGTTAGAAATGCGACCTTTTCAATATGTAAAGCATTAGCAATTATTTGTGTCGTATTATCTCATTCAGGGGGACCCTCGTGGCTCTTAAATATTGTTTTCCAATTTCATGTCCCTGTCTTTCTTATCTGTGCTGGATATTTCTTTAATGCCAAATATCTCAATGATGAGAAAACGTATATAGCAAATCGTATTAAAGGTTTATATTTCCCTTTTGTACGCTGGTCTATTTTTTTTCTTGTATTCCACAATTTATGGTTCTATTTAGGAATTCTTAACGAGCAATATGGGAATGCCGGTGGGGGAGTAACTCATCCATACAATTTTAGCCAGTTTTCTCAACGTCTGTGGAGTATAGTCTTCAATATGTCGGGATATGATGAATTTTTAGCTGGTGCTTTTTGGTTTTTCAGAGCTCTTTTTATAGGTAGCATTGCTTTTTTACTACTCTATAAGATTTGTGTGTGGCTTTTGATTAAAAATGGGAAAGAGCCTTCTAAGCTTTTTATTGGTGGAATAATTTTTGTTATAAGTTTGCTTATGTCTACATGGCTTATTCTTGCTAATCTAAAAATTACAGGAATTAGTCAGGGTGGATATCGTGAGATAATGGTAGTTTGCTTTATGGCTATCGGCTATATATTTCGACAAATAATTGATAACAAGCTGTTTAATAAGATTCCGAAAGAGCGATTTGGCACAATCTTAAAGATCTGTTTACCATCATTTCTCTTACTGATTTTTGGCTCTATATTTTTCCCTTCAAGTATGACTTATCGGCCTGATTTTTGGGGGAGTATTTCGCTACCATTTACTGGATTTGCTGGATTTCTGTTACTCTATTTCTTTAGCATTTGGTTACAAAAACAAGAAAATATATTAAAGCAACTACTGATTTATATCGGAGATAATACGTTGTATATTTTTGCATTTCATCTCTTAGCATTCAAATTGGTAAGTATCTCTAAAGTTGTAATCTTGAATCTTCCTTGGAAGATGATAGGAGGACATCCTATTGTGATAGAAGGAAGTGGACATGATTTTTTTTGGTTTATTTATCTCCTCGTAGGTATTTGCGCTCCTTTAGTTTGGATTTGGGTATATCGTAAGCTTGAATACAAATTAGGATTTACTTTGTCTTACGAAAACCTTCTAAATCAAAAAATTATTAATTTAGTATTTTCCAACGCTTTTCATGGTTTATATTTTATAACTTTTAAAAGTTTACATCTTCTTCGTGCTCTTTGTATGAGTGTTTGGCATTTCTTTTCAAATTTAGTGCAAGGTATAAAGGATATAATCAAAGCATCTAGCCCTAAGGATGAGTAACTTACTTCTCCTTGAATAAAAGAAATGTCAGTCTATCATACAGAGCCTCAATTCTTATAGCAGTAGCGTTGAATCTGGACTGACAAGTAACAGGGGATACTATCAAAGGAAAGATTGTGGAGTTGGTGTCGGACAATACCATAACAGACCTAATAACAGTATGCTCTTCACGATGAGGACATACTGTTTTTTTAGCAGAGAGAGTATTTTTGGGGGAAGGAAAATGGCTGTACTATTATACTAGGTACGAGCATATGAATTATTCTTATTACCATATACTTGATATAATAAGCAGTCATTCATTTCTAATGAGATTGAGGAATTTCCAAGATAATGAATGGACTGCTTTAATTATATATAAGAGAGATTAGATTGAAGATGTTTTTCTGAATTATTGCGCTTAAGAAGAGATTAATGCGTTTTATAATAATATCGATACACCTCGTTGTATCGCTTAAAACGCTTTAAAAGGTGGTTTGTTTCAAAAAAGGTGTATTATATGCTTCATAAAATGTACTTGTGAGATTTTAATTCGTAACTTTGCCACAATAAGGAGAATAACTAATTAAAGATAAATGATAGATCAAGACAGAATTTTAAAAGTCGATATTGAAAAAGAGATGCGACAGTCTTATATCGACTATTCTATGTCAGTGATTGTTTCCCGTGCACTGCCAGATGTGCGTGATGGCTTTAAACCTGTTCAACGTCGTATCCTATATGGTATGATGGGCTTGGGAAATACGCATGACAAGGCCTATAAAAAATCAGCACGTACAGTAGGTGAAGTTTTAGGTAAGTACCATCCTCATGGCGATAGTAGTGTTTATGGTGCGCTCTGTCGTATGGCTCAGAACTGGAATCTACGCTATCCCTTGATTGATGGCCAAGGGAACTTTGGTTCTATTGATGGTGACTCTCCTGCTGCTATGCGTTATACCGAAGCTCGCTTAAGTGTTCTCGGCGAGATGATGATGCAGGATTTGGACAAGGAGACTGTTGATATGATGAATAACTTCGATGATACATTGAAGGAGCCAACTGTTCTACCAACGCGTATTCCTAACTTTCTTGTCAATGGTGCCACAGGTATTGCCGTTGGTATGGCGACTAATGTTCCAACTCATAACCTAGGAGAGGTTATTGATGGCGCAATAGCTTATATAGACAATCCAGACATTGATGTAGAAGGTTTGATGCAGCATATTAAAGCACCTGACTTTCCAACTGGAGCATTTATTATGGGGCTGCAAGGTGTTCGTTCTGCTTACCAAACAGGTAAAGGACGTATCGTCTTACGTGCAAAAACGGATATAGAAAATGGTCCTCAGCATGACACTATTGTTGTTAGCGAAATTCCTTATGGTGTTAATAAAGCTGAGCTTATTCGCGATATAGCCAATCTTGTTAATGATAAGAAGATTGATGGTATTTCCAATGTGAATGACGAATCTGACCGTGAAGGTATGCGAATCGTCATTGATGTGAAGCGTGATGCCAATGCCAATGTTGTTTTGAATAAACTATTTAAGATGACTGCTTTACAGAGCGGTTTCGCGGTTAATTGCATTGGCTTGGTTCATGGACGTCCAAAAGTCTTAACACTGAAAGATTGCATCGCTGTTTTTGTTGATCACCGTCATGATGTAGTAATTCGTCGCACGCAATATGATTTGCGTAAAGCTCAAGAACGTGCGCATATTCTTGAAGGCTTAATTATAGCTAGCGACAATATCGATGAAGTGGTTCATCTGATTCGCTCAAGTAAAACTCCTTCAGAAGCTATTGAAGCTTTAAAGAGTCGTTTTGAACTTGACGATATTCAAGCAAAGGCTATTGTGGACATGCGTTTGGCTCAGTTGACAGGTTTGCAACAAGAGAAACTTCATGCAGAATATGCAGAATTGGAACGTAAGATTGATTACTTCAATCAGATTCTTACAAACGACACCCTCTGTCGCAAGGTGATGAAGGACGAACTCATTGAAGTTAAAGAAAAATACGGTGATGATCGTCGCACAGAAATCAAGCTGAGCGCAGAAGAATTTAATCCAGAGGATTTCTATGCCAATGATGAAATTGTGATAACAATTTCTCATCTAGGATATATAAAGCGTACGAATCTTGATGAATTCCGTGCGCAAGCACGTGGTGGTGTTGGTAGTCGAGGTGGTACTACGCGTGATTCTGATTTTATAGAATATATCTATCCCGCAATGATGCACGATACGATGCTCTTCTTCACGGCATGCGGTCGCTGCTATTGGTTGAAGGCTTACGAACTTCCAGAAGGAACAAAGAATGCGAAAGGCCGTGCAATTCAGAATATGCTCAATATCGAAAAGGATGATGCTATCAACGCTTGCCTTTATGTGAAGAAACTCTCAGATGCAGAGTTCTGCAATAGCCACTATGTTGTATTCTGTACGAAGAATGGTACGATAAAGAAGACATCGTTGTCCGATTATAGTCGCCCACGTGCAAATGGTGTTATTGCCATCAACATTCGTGAGGATGATCGCGTAGTGAGTGCTGTTCTTACTAATGGAACTGACGAACTTGTTATCGCAAACAGAAATGGTCGTGCCATTCGCTTCAATGAAGATTCCGTTCGTGTTATGGGACGTACTGCAACAGGTGTCCGCGGTATTACGCTTGATGGAGAAGACGATGAAGTAGTAGGTATGGTTTGTGTGAACAATTCTGAGAAAGAAACCATTATGGTTGTCAGCGAGAAAGGATTTGGTAAGAAGAGTCCCATTGAAGACTATCGCAAAACAAACCGTGGAGGTAAGGGGGTGAAAACTCTCCAAATAACGGAGAAGACAGGCAAGGTTGCTGCCATCAAGAGCGTTACAGATGATGACGACTTGATGATTATCAACAAGAGTGGTATTGTCATTCGCCTGAAAACTTCAGAAGTGCGCGTAATGAGTCGTGCTACGCAAGGTGTAAAACTCATCGATCTCAAAAAGAGAGGTGATATAATTTCTAGTGTTTGTAAGTGTCCTACTTCCACGGAAGAGGATGAAGAAGACATTGATGAAAATTCAGAAAATCTAGAAAATAGTCAGCCAATAAACACGAGAGAATAACCATATATATTAACATTAATAAAAAAATCTATGAAACGTATCATGTTATCAATTGCACTGATGGCTATTGCGGGCTCAGGCCTTGCACAGAACAGTGCTCACTTCAAGGCTCAAGCTTTGATGCGCGACAAGAAAGACTATGCTCAGGCAGCAGAAGTGTGTGAACAAGCTATTGCCAATCCGAAGACAACAAAGTTTGCCGAAATCTATAGAGATATGGGATTAGCTTATGCAAGTTTGTTCAACAATGAACTTACAAAAGCAGCTAAAGAAGTTCCTTTTGATACTATTGCCTTCTGCAACTATTTGGATAAGGCTGTAGATGCCTTTACTAATAGTCATTTAGCAGATATAAAGCCCGATGCAAAAGGCCGAGTAAAGCCAGAGTTCGAGATATTGAATAAAATGAATCTGAACCAGATGTTGAATTATTTCAATTATGCTGGCATTTTCAAGGCACAAGGAGGAAAGAATGAAGAATCTTTGAAATACTTTGAAAAATATATCAATATGCCTAAGAATCCTATCTTCTCTCAACAGGAAACAGATTCTATTTATAAAGCGGGTATTCATGAATACTCTCAAGCTGCTTTTAATGTTAGTTTGTTGAATTACAACTTGAAAAACTACGACGCAGTTATTCGTAGTGCAGACTTAGCACTGAAAGATGCCGAACTCGACAAGCAGAATATCCATGATGCTTATGTGATGAAGTCAAATTCCTTCCTTATGCTTAAGGATACTGTTAATTACGCAAAAACACTGCGTGATGCTGTTGCTGCAACGGCAGGTGAAGGTTTTATGGGTGATTTGATTACTTACTATATGCGTCGTCAAAATCGTGCAGAAGCAATCCAAATGGCTGATGAGTTGATTAAGCAGAAGGGTTCAGATAAGACCTCTTATTATATCAAAGGTTGTTTGGAAATGAATATGACGCCGTATAACTATAAGTCTGCTCGAGAAGCTTTTGCAAAGGCGATTGAATTGGATCCTGATTATGTTGAGGCCAATACAAATATGGGCGTTTGTTGGATTCAGGATGTACAGGATAAAATAAATGCTAACTACTTCCATCTACCACGAGGTAATGATAATGCTTCTGCGACGAAATATAATAACATTGTCAATACGCAGATCAACCCTTATTACAAGAATGCACTTCCTTACTTGGAGAAAGCACGTCAGTTGGCTCCAGAAAAGCCTGAACTTTGGGCACAAGGCCTCTACCTCTGCTATACTAATTTGAAACAAACAGCTAAAGCTAGCGAAGTGAAACCTCTTGTTCCAAAGAATTAGTTGACTATATCGTTGGCAGTATCTTATCTATCATTTTCATATAGAAACATTATCTATTTTTCCTGTCATCAGAAACAGGTATGGGAATGTTCAAAAAGGATGTAAAGCTATTTTTTCTTTCTCTCTGGAGATGCTCTAGAGAGAAAGAATTTTTGTATTGTTGCTATTATGTTCATTTATTAACGTGTATTCTGAATTCACCGGATTCACGCTAAAATATCACTCTTTCGAAATTGTAAAAAACAAACAGAAAGATACTGTCCTAAAAAAGTGTGTAAGACATTACCATACAACTAGATTGAACATCTGTTGGTAAGCATTCTTATTACTAAAAATACACATTACGGACAAGAACTCAATAAAAAAACGTATCTTTGCATCCAAAAATGTAAAAAATGGTAGATAAGCAACTCAAGCCCGACTTCATTTTCGAGGCAAGTTGGGAAGTCTGTAATAAAGTTGGAGGCATTTATACTGTCTTGTCTTCGAGAGCACAGACACTACTTAAAGAATATGGTGATAAGCTTATATTCTTAGGTCCAGATATATGGCAAGAAAAGAACAATCCTGATTTTCTAGAAGATAAAAAACTCTTAAAGAATTGGCGTGAAGCCGCAGCAAAGGAAGGTGTAAATGTTAGGATAGGGCGTTGGCAGGTTGCAGGTAGGCCCGTTGCTGTCCTAGTAGATTTTCAACCATTTTTTGAACAACGCAATTTTATATATGGAACTGCATGGCAGAATTTTGGAGTTCAAAGTGACAAAGCCTATGGTGATTACGATGAAGCTTCAATGTTCTCTTATGCAGCAGCACGTTTTGTAGAGATTATATACCTCTCACTTACCCACAAAAATGAAAAAGTTGTTTATCAAGCTCATGAGTGGATGGCAGGTTTAGGTATGCTACATTTGCGCAAGGCAGCTCCTAGTATTGCCACAATCTTTACAACCCATGCCACAAGCATTGGTCGTTCTATTACGAGCAATAATAAGCAGCTTTATAAATACTTCCATGGCTACAATGGTGATCAAATGGCCGAAGAACTCCATATGGATGCGAAGCATAGTGTAGAGAAGAAAAGTGCCCATTTTGCAGACTGTTTCACTACTGTTTCAACATTCACCAACGAGGAATGTGTTCAACTGCTTGAGAAACCAGCAGATGTAATTCTGCCTAATGGCTTCGACAATGCCATTGTTCCTAAAGGTTCTATATTTACCACAAAGCGCAAAGCTGCTCGAAAGAATTTGTTAAGAGTAGCGTCTGCTCTGTTGGGCGAAGAGCTCTCAGATAAGATCATGATTGTTTCAACTAGTGGTCGCAATGATTTCCGTTGTAAAGGATTTGATGTATTCCTTCAAGCTATGGCAAATCTCAATAGCGAATTACAACATCAGTCTATTGATACTTGTAAAACTTGTGTTTTAGCCCTGATAGAAGTACCTTGTTGGATAAAACAACCACGCAAGGACCTGCAACTACGATTGATAGGGAAGGAAATCCCAAATATGGCATTACCAAATCCGTACCTGACGCACGAACTCTACAATGAGGGAGAGGATGCCATTCTAAATACAATGCGCTCGCTCTCCTTGATGAACGACAGAAATAACCCTGTGAAAGTCATCCTCCTTCCGTGTTATCTCGATGGAGAAGATGGTATCATCAATGAGCCTTATTATGAGGTTCTACTGGCAAATGATCTCTGTATCTACCCAAGCTATTATGAACCTTGGGGATATACACCGCTCGAGGCTAGTGCTTTCAAAATACCGTGTATTACAACGGATTTAAGTGGCTTTGGCCAATGGGTAGATGCAACACTGAAGCACCAAGGAATGATTGAAGATGGGGTAGAAGTGCTACATAGAAATGATGATAACTATTTTGATGTGGCACAAAAGATCTGCAATACGACGATGAAAGTTCTGAATGCAAGCAAAACTGTCCGCAACGAGATGCGAAAGAATGCAGCAGCACTGGCCGATAAAGCACAGTGGAGTAACTTTATCAAGTATTACTATCAAGCATACGATTTTGCATTGAGAAAGAAATAAAAACAATAACTCAAAAATTTATGAAAGTCAAAGTAAGCAACGCTAACCAGCCGAACTGGGAGGTTTTTAATGTTCAGAGCCATATCCCTGCTGAATTACGACAGCTTGACGAATTGGCACACAATCTGTGGTGGACTTGGAATCCCGAAGGAATCGAATTATTCCGCAGTATTGACCACGATTTGTTTGATCACAAATGCGATCAAAATCCTATTGACATGCTCCAACGCATGAGTTATGAACGCTTAACAGAACTAAGCAAAGATAAAGAACTCGTTGGTCGTATCAACAAAGTATATAAGGAATTTCGCAAATACATGGACGTAACTCCCAATGCAAAACGTCCTAGTGTGGCATACTTCTGCATGGAGTATGGCCTTTTTCATATACTTAAAATTTATTCTGGTGGTCTTGGAGTTTTGGCTGGCGATTATCTGAAAGAAGCTAGTGACTCTAATGTAGATCTCTGTGCTGTCGGTTTCTTATATCGTTATGGCTATTTTACTCAAACACTATCCATGGATGGTCAACAAATAGCAAACTATGAAGCACAGGATTTCGATAAGCTCCCAATTGAGCGAGTTCTTGATGACAATGGAAATCAACTTATTGTTGACGTTCCATTCCCAAACTATCTCGTTCATGCTGCTATTTGGAAAGTAAATGTAGGTCGTATTTCTCTCTATCTCCTCGATACAGATATTCCTTTAAATAGCGAATATGATAGAAATATTACACATGCGCTCTATGGCGGTGATTGGGAAAATCGTATCAAACAAGAATATTTGCTCGGTATTGGTGGTATGTTAGTTTTGAAGAAACTCGGTATCAAGAAAGACATCTACCACTGCAACGAAGGTCACGCTGCTTTCTGCAATGTTGAACGCCTTGTTGATTATGTTGGTCAAGGCCTCTCTTTCGGTGAAGCTTTAGAGCTGGTACGTGCCTCCTCGCTCTATACCGTTCATACTCCAGTTCCTGCAGGTCACGACTATTTCGACGAAGGACTATTCGGTAAGTACATGGGATGGGTTCCTGAAAAATTAGGAATTACTTGGGATGACTTTATCGGTCTTGGCCGTACGAATCCGGATGATCATGGAGAACGCTTCTGTATGTCTACCTTCCTCTGTAACACCTGTCAGGAGGTTAATGGTGTTAGCTGGTTGCATGGGCGTGTAAGTCAGCAGATGTTCAAAAATATCTGGAAAGGATATATGCCCGAGGAAGAGCGCGTAGAACACGATATTCGCACCCACGATGAGTGGTATGAAATTTACAATTCCCATCCAGAAGAAAGCCATGTAGGGTACGTTACAAATGGCGTACACTATCCAACGTGGAGTGCAAAAGAATGGAAAGCTGTTTACAATAAGTATTTTGATAAGAATTTCTTGGAAGATGAATCAAATGAAAAGATTTGGGAGAAGATTTACGAAGTTCCCGATGAAGAAATTTGGAAGACTCGCTTAGCTCTAAAGAATAAACTTATCAAATATATCCGCGAGCGTTTCCGCGAAAACTGGCTGAAGAATCATGGTGACCCCAGTCGTGTGGTAAGTCTGCTTGATAAGATTAACCCCAATGCACTGCTCATTGGTTTTGCTCGTCGCTTTGCCACTTACAAACGTGCACACTTGCTCTTTAGCGACCTCGACCGCTTGGCAAAGATTGTGAACAATCCTGACTATCCAGTGCAATTTATCTTTGCTGGTAAAGCACACCCTGCTGATGGTGCTGGCCAAGGCCTAATTAAACGAATCTACGAGATTTCTCAGCGTCCAGAATTTATTGGCAAGATTCTGTTCCTTGACAATTACGATATGCACCTTGCACGTCGTTTAGTAAGCGGTGTTGATATATGGATGAATACACCAACACGTCCTCTCGAGGCTTCTGGTACTTCAGGAGAAAAAGCACTCATGAATGGTGTTATCAATCTCTCGGTTCTTGATGGCTGGTGGTATGAAGGTTATCGTGAAGGCGCAGGTTGGGCACTTACAGATCGTCGTACCTACGAGAATCAAGAGTATCAGGATAAGTTGGATGCTTCAACAATATACTCATTGCTCGAACAAGAAATTATACCTCTTTACTACGCTCGTAATCGTAAAGGCTACAGCGAGAATTGGGTACGTACAGTGAAAAATAGCATTGCTCAAATTGCTCCACACTATACAATGAAGCGTCAGTTAGACGATTACTATGATCGCTTCTATACGCCTGAGGCAAACCGCTTTAAAGCTTTATCAGCAGACAACAATAAGCTTGCAAAAGAAATTGCAGCTTGGAAGGAACTCGTTGCAGAACGTTGGGACAGCATTCAAGTGATTAAGAAAGAAGCTACGAATGATAACAATGGTATTCACATCAATGGTGAACAATTTGAATCACGCGTAACTATAGATGCACAAGGTCTCGACGATGCAATTGGCATAGAAATGGTTGTTGTTGGCACTGCTGAAGGACAAGACCACTTATTGCGTGTTATCCCAATGAACGTAGTAGAACATGAGGGAAATCTTTATACCTTCGAACTCAAGAGCGAAATCGACATTGCTGGTAGTTTTAAGATTGCATATCGTATGTTCCCTAAAAATCCTTTCTTGCCTCACCGCCAGGATTTCTGCTATGTACGTTGGTTTAACTAATCACGAATAAATTACAAATATATTTCTACACTGATTTCTTTTAAAGAAATCAGTGTAGTTTCTTTATTCTCATCCTTTTAATATAGACACAATGGAACGCAATATTATACTGACGAATCTTGGCTTTGAAGCTCTTACGGAAATGCAGGAAAAAGCTTATGAAACAATCAAGAGTGGGAAAAACACAACATTACTTTCTCCAACAGGAACAGGTAAGACTCTTGCTTATCTTTTGCCAATCGTAGGAAAAATTAAGGTCGAGCAGAACGTATTGCAGGTGGTTATCATTCTTCCTTCGAGAGAACTAGCCTTACAGTCTAATGAAGTTTTCCAGCGGATGAAGTTGAAGGAAATTAGAAGTATTTGTTTATATGGTGGTCGTCCTACAATAAACGAACATCGGCAGATTAGAGAGATAAAACCTCAGTTAATTTTTGCCACCCCAGGACGTCTGCTAGATCATATCGAGAAGGATAATATCTTTACAGGTGCAGTCCATACCCTTATTATTGACGAGTTCGATAAATGCTTAGAGCTAGGCTTTCAAGAAGACATGGATAAAATTATTAGAAAGCTGCCACATATCAAACAACGCATTTTCACTTCTGCAACAAACATAGAAGAGATTCCAGACTTTGCATTTCCGGAAAAAAGAGCGAAAGAGTCAACGATTTTAAATTATTTGACAACTACAGAAAATTCTGAGGCAAAAAGCGAACTATATGCTATTAAAAGTCCGTCAAAGGACAAGCTTGAAACATTAGGACGCCTCTTAAGCTCTTTTAGAGGTGAACCATCAATTGTGTTTGTTGCGTATCGTGAGAGTGTTGCTCGTATTCTTGCATACTTAAAAGAAAACAAAATCTCCTGTGTAGATTATCATGGAGGGCAAGAACAGGAGGTTAGGGAACGTAATCTTTACAGATTTCGTGCTGGAAGTGTGAATGTCTTAGTTGCAACTGATTTAGCTGCTAGAGGTTTAGATATTCCTGAAGTGCGCCACGTTGTACAATACCATTTGACAAACAAGGAAGAGGAATTTATCCATCGTTCTGGACGAACCGCTCGCTGGGACAATACAGGAAGTAACTATTTACTTATTGGTCCTGAGGAAAATATCCCTGATTATATAAAGGAGTATAAGAACTTAGATGTTTCAGATACTACAATAAAGGCATACGCGCCTTTGTGGAGCTCACTTTATATTGGTCGCGGAAAAAAAGATAAACTCTCAAAGGGAGACATCCTAGGATTTCTCTGCAAAAAGGGTAACTTGAAATCAACAGAAATAGGGCGAATTGATATTACATCACATCAGTCCTATGTAGCAGTAAAGAGAAATAAGGTCAAACAACTTCTGCAGATGATTTCTGGAGAGAAAATAAAAGGAATGAAGACACTCATTGAGCCAATGAAGCATTAAGCTTATAAATTCCAAGATTGTGTATAAATAGAGAAGGCCGAACTAGCTTATAAAGCTGAAGAGTATTTTTTATGATTAGAAGATTGCAGTGATAACCACACCTTTGTAGGACGGGACTATTGTTATATCTGCATTCTTTAGAGGCTTTGTAAAGGCATAGCTTGCACCAACTCCGATTGCTGCCCCTGCAGCTACATCCCACCAATCATGCTTCCCCGAATTGATTCTGCCCCAAGCCACATAACTAGAAATTATAAAAGCAGGAAGTCCCCACTTCCATCCATAACGTCGCTGAACATATTCAGCACCAGTAAAGGCTATAAGCGTATGAGTAGACGGGAAGGAGTGTTGTCCTGTATGATCGGGACGCGCTTTTCTTACAGAAAGTTCTAAGGCATAGTTTGTAGCTATCGCTGTACCCGTTGAGAAAGCTAATTGCTTGAGGCCTGTATAATCTTTCTTAATTAGTGCAGTTGTTATGCCTGCAACAACAGGAGTCGAGAAAAGGAAATCCGTAGATTTCCTTACTCGGCTCTTAGTTTGTGACATTAACATTGCAGGACAAGCCAACAATAATAGTGTTGCTATTACTCTCATTTACGCAGTGTCTTTACTGCAGCTTTTATTAAGTCCGTAGTTGTTGTATCCGAATCATACACTGAATACCAACCTTGTGGCTCGTGAGGAGGATCACAAAGAAAGTCATCGCCTGCTTTCCAACGACTCCCGTTTAAGCGTCCTTTACCGCCCCAGCCCCAAAAGTTGCAACCCACAATATTTCCATTATTTTCTTTACTCTGTATAATTTGCTGGAAAATGAAGTTATAGAAATTATCACGAGCAGATACAGTTGCTTCTGCGGAATATAAGGCATGATCACGTGGATATCCAAATTCTTCGATGACAATAGGTTTTGCTGCTTTATCTGCAATTCGCGAGTTGCTAGCAATATAATCTTTTGCTTTCAAATAAACATTAGGAAGCGCTTCTGTCAGTCTATCGTTAGAAGTCCAATTCCAGTTTTTCGGCCAAATGTGTATTGTCATGTAATCCACATTCTTATCCATCACGGAGCGTTCACACACTTCTTCATTATTTTCACACCCCACAATACCTTCACTTCCCAAAGATACAAGATGATTCTTATCCAATGATTTAATCAGTTTCGTAGTCGTTGCCAAGAACTTAATCATATTGTCGCATTCCTTTGTAGAGAAGGGGCGTGGCTCATTAGCAATTTGCCATGCCATAATGGTAGGATCTTCTATATACTTGCGACCTGTATATTTATTCGTACGAGGAATAACTGTCTTTATGTAATCAAAGAAAAGCTTCTGAGCCTTCGGATCACTATTCATATTTGCAGCATAATTGCAGTAAGCCTCAAATCCGCCAGGACCTTCTGCAGAAGGAGAATCTCCATGACCTGTCTCACGCAAGTAGAAGCCATAACCACCACTCCAATCCCATGAATTTGTAAGATAAAGTACGGCAACCATATTGCGCTTTTCCATTTCAGCAAGTAAATAGTCAAGTCCATCAAAAAGAGCTTCATCATATACCCCAGGTGCTGACTGAAGAACAGGGCTTACAGAGTTTGCAAACTTACTGCCTCGTTCTGCACCTACAAGTATTCTGAGATTATCAACGCCCATAGATCTCAGAGAATCCAACTCATAAACTAAACGCTCGCGGTTGCCACCTTCTCCCTTGGAGCCAAGGATTGGACCATACCAGAAATTAGCCCCGACATAGAAATAGGGAGCCCCATCTTTCATCAGCCTGTTTCCTTCAACAGTGATGTACTTTCCTGTAATTGCATGAGCACAACAGGTAAAAAGCACAAAGAGTGCTGTTAGTAATCGTTTCATAATTATTTATTGAAAAGGTTGAGTTTATCAGATTTAGCAGTCTTGAAATCAGCATCTTGAATAGTTTTAACTTTATACTTATTACGTAGTATTTCTTGCTGTTTATAGTTCTCGGAAATATAGCCGTCTGCAGTAGCTGGATTCGATAACTTCGACATAGCTATAACCATTTGTGACGCATCCTTCACCCATATTACAGGGCCATCATAATTGGGAGCTATTTTCAAGGCTGTGTGTAAGCGACTTGTTGTAGCTCCACCCAAAAGAACAGGAACTTCTATCCCTCGTTCCTTCATGACCACTACCGTATTTGTCATTTCATCCAAACTAGGAGTTATAAGGCCACTTAGTCCAACTACATCAGCTCCCACCTCAAGGGCTTTTTCTGCAATGTCTTCAGGAGCAACCATCACTCCCATATCTTCTATGGCGTAGTTATTACATGAGAGTACGGCACCCACGATATTTTTTCCTATATCGTGGACATCGCCTTTCACCGTAGCCATCAACACTTTTCCAGCACTGCTTCCATTTTTTTTCTCAGCTTCGATATGGGGCTGTAGAATACTAACAGCTTTCTTCATCGTCCGCGCTGTTTTAACAACTTGCGGAAGAAACATCTTTCCGGCACCAAAAAGATCCCCAACCTCATTCATGCCGTCCATCAGAGGACCTTCAATAATATCAACAGCATGGGCGTATTCACCAAGAGCTTCTGTCAGATCTTCTTCTAAATTACTGTCTATTCCTTTTCGCAAAGAATAAGAAAGTCGTTTCTCTAAGGGGAAATCTCTCCATAGCTCTGTTTTCTGACTGTATTCAACTTTATTTTTCTGCTGATTTGTCATTTGCTGCGCAAGACTTATCAGTTCTTCCGAAGCATCGCGAGTGTTAAGGATAACAGCCTCTATAACTTCGAGCAAGTCTTTCGGAATATCAGAATACGTAATGGTAGAAGAAGGATTTACAATCCCCATATCCAATCCATTCTGAATGGCATGATAGAGGAATACAGCATGCATGGCCTCACGCAAGTAGTTATTACCTCGGAAAGAGAAGGATAGATTGCTGATACCACCGCTGACATGCGCACCTGGTAAATTCTCGCGAATCCAAGCCGTTGCACGAATAAAATCTATACCATAAGAATCATGTTCAGGAATTCCTGTACAGATACTTAAAACGTTGGGGTCAAAGATTATATCATTGGGATTAAAATGTAACTGCTGAGTAAGAAGATCATAGGCACGTTTACAAATTTCTATCTTGCGTTCGAAACTTGTTGCTTGCCCTGTCTCATCAAAAGCCATTACCACAACTGCAGCTCCATACTTTTGTATATCGCGTGCATGAGAAAGAAACGTCTCTTCTCCTTCTTTCAAGGAAATACTATTCACAATAGATTTTCCCTGTACACATTTGAGTGCTGCAACTATAACGTCCCATTTCGAAGAATCTATCATGAAAGGCACACGGGCAACATCTGGTTCAGAAGCAAGAAGATTTAGGAAATGTACCATTTCTTCTTTTGTTTCTAACAAGCCGTCATCAAAATTTATATCAATAATCTGTGCTCCATCTTCCACTTGTTTTCGTGCAATGCCAATGGCTTCATCATATTTTTTTTCTGAAACAAGCCGTAAAAACTTACGCGAACCAGCCACATTACAGCGTTCTCCAATATTTGTAAAATTTCTCGCTGGTCTAATCTCACAAGATTCTAAACCAGAGAGCCACAGACAAGAAGGAACAGCTACAGGTCGATGGGGAGTACGACCTTCTAGCAATTTTGGATACTCTGCAATAAACTTGTCAGTAGTTCCACAACATCCACCTACGATATTTATCAGATTTTCATCTAGAAATTCTGCAACTTCGGAAGCCATGTGCTCGGGTGTTTCATCGTATTCCCCTAAAGAATTGGGCAATCCTGCATTGGGATACACAGAGATGTAGTAGGGGGCCCTTGCCGCGAGATTTTCAAGGAATGGCTTCATATCTTTTGCACCAAAAGAGCAGTTCAACCCCACAGAGAAGATAGGCATCGTACTGAAGGATGCCAAAAAGGCCTCGAGTGTCTGCCCAGAAAGGGTGCGCCCACCTTTGTCCGCAACTGTAACGCTGAGCATGATAGGAACTTCTCGTCCCTTCGTACTCATCGCTGCTTGCGCTGCAACTACCGCTGCTTTTGCATTTAATGTATCAAAGACTGTCTCAATGAGAATGGCGTCGACACCTCCTTCAAGTAAAGCCTCGATTTGCTCTTGATAGGCTATCGCCAGTTCATCAAAATGTAAAGTTCTGAGCGCTGGGTCATTAACATCTGGACTCAGAGAGCAAGTCTTATTGGTCGGACCAACAGAACCTGCAACGAAGCGTGGCTTTTCGGGAGTTGCATAATTATCTGCACATGTGCGTGCCAATTGTGCTGCAGCAAAATTTATTTCTTTTACCAACGATTCACAATGATAGTCGGCCAAGGAAATACTTTGACTGTTAAACGTACAAGTCTCTATGATGTCTGCACCAGCCTCTAGATAACGTGTATGGATTTCTCGTATCACTTCGGGACGACTAAGCACTAATAAATCATTATTGCCACGCTGCTGTCCAGGTAAGTGCGCAAATCGTTCACCACGAAAGTCTGTTTCAGACAATCCGTATTTTTGAATCATGGTACCTAAAGCACCATCTAAAATAAGTATTCTATCTTTTACAGCTTCTTTAAGCCCCATATCTATGTCCCTTTAAAACTCTATCCATTTCCCTACGTCCTTCTTTCTCTTTCAACGTTTCGCGCTTGTCGTATTCCTTCTTACCACGACAAAGGCCTATTACTAATTTGGCACGACCATTGTCATCGATAAATAGGCGTAAGGGAACTATCGTTTGTCCAGGCGATTTTGTTTCTTCTGCCAAATTTCTGATTTCCTTCTTATTAAGAAGGAGTTTACGATCACGACGTATTTCGTGACGATTAAAAGAGCCAAAACTATATTCAGCAATGTACATATTTTTGACCCAAATTTCATTATTGCTAATAAAGCAAAACGTATCAACAAGACCTGCTTTTCCCGCACGGATACTCTTAATTTCTGTGCCAGTTAAGACAATCCCCGCAGTATATTGATCTATAATAAAATAATCGTGTTCTGCTCGCTTATTTTTTATATTTATCCTCGATGAAACAATTTTTTTTCCTGCCATTTCTTTATTTTATGATAGTAACAAAGTTTGCGAGGTGTTCGTCTACATAATAAGCCACTCCATCAACATAGGATTCTTCATTTTCCACAAATTCGTCATCTAAGTCATCATAGTGTGGAAATTGTTCAAAAAGAGCCATGAATTCTTCATCACTACATTCGCGTGTGAGTTCCTCCACATCTTGCTCAAAGAACTTTCGACCCTTGTAAACCAACTTTGAGAGATCGTGGAGTCCCCAAAGTCGCAAAGCCTTAGCAAAGGGATTGAGAAAGATAAAAGGACCATATCCATTATGAATCAACTGTACAAAACCACCATCCATGACTTCTTCGTGTAAGATCTTAAAGCCATAGAGAGTTATTTGATCTGCATTTAATTGCGCCATCGTCTCTGCAGTAAGTTCATTATTCACTGAAGCGCAAATGGCATCAATTACCAATGCGAGAAACTCATCAGATCCTTTGCTAGCTGCTTCACGCAAAGCAGCATCTGTAACTGTTACCTCATTCATATTAGTGCAAATATACAAATTTAGGATGAATGTGGTAATATTACTATCTTTTTTCGACAATAGTACAATGTTCCCTACTTAATTTTCTAGTCACTAACATATTATAAATGAGACTTATAATACTACAATGGAGACGATAAAAAATACAATACTCGGATTTGAAAATATCTTTATTGTATCAGCTGACACAATAAAGATATTCCAGAATGGAATAAGGATATTTTTAGGCCTCAATATACTAGTTATTTCATAACCAAAAAGTACGATAAAACCTCCAAGCTCCTCTATCTATTAATCTTAAATAACAACTTAGCAAAAATAGGGAGGGATACAGTTTTAGATTGCGAGTCTTGATAGCGCTACTTTGCTGCTTTTCTCCAGCTTTTTCTAATTCTCGGGAGAGAATTAACTCCTTAGCAGCAAGAGCTCTTCGCTCAGAACTTGTCAAAGGAAGTGAACTAACAGCAAAGAGAGCTGGTTGAAGTAGGGGATAAGTAGTGCCCAGTGAAGGGCCTGTTAAACTATCTGGATGCTGATGAATACGATGATATGACTTCTTCAGCCAAGTTGTTTTCAGCCCTTTCTTGAGCAGACGTACGCCCAGTTCCCAGTCATTCCATTTTGGGAGCTTTTCGTTCCATTCTCCTGCACTGATTAAAGCCGATTTGCGAAGAAGCATACTTTGAGTAGAAAGCATACCCGTTAAAATTTGATCGCGTACACGATCCGAAAAACTTGTATATCTCACTTTCGCTACACCTGTAGGGAAAATCATTAGTGTAGGAGCAGCAACGATATCATTATTATGTAGATAGGGGAGAGCATCATCTAAAAAATCAGCAGAAATTTCGTCGTCATCATCAAAGAAATAGACAAAATCTCCATGAGCTGCATGAAGCCCGCAATTACGAGCCTTACAAGCTCCAATTGTGGGCTCAGTAAGAAGTATTGTAGCCACATCTTTTTCTACCATTTTTTGAAGGAAGTGCTCTACAAACTCTCGAGATTTATCCTCTGAAGCGTTGTCTACAAAGATTAGTTCAATCGGTCGATATTTAATGCGACGAAAGGATGCTAAGCTCCGTTGAATATATCTTTCTCGGTTTCTAAAAGGAACAATTATCGATATTAGCGGATTAGAGATGCCCATATTGTATGTAATGGATACCTTGAATCATATCTTCAAAAAACTTCATGCGTTGCTGCAGTGGAAGTTTGTCGTATTGCATGGCTTTTTTGAGGCATCGTAAGCGGGCACTCCATGGGCCGTAAATGATACAAAGGACTGCTCCTTTAGAGCGTCGAACAGCTGCGTTTATTAAGAAATGTTTTCCTGTTGTATCCGCATTTGTTTCAACAATCACTTCTGGTAAAAATATGATTTTCAAACCTTTTTTATATGCTGAGTGAAGGAAAACTTCTTCTTCTCCACAAGCTAAATACTGTGAACCAAGCCCAAAACGTTCATCAAAAACAGGCAGATTTTGACTCCTACGAAAAGCTATTTCCCAAGAACTAAAGAAAGAGCCTTTTGGACGTTTTGCATAAATAAAAGGTTGTTCTGCATAATGCTTTATCTCTTTACCTTCTGCATCCACAGCCTTAAAACATATAATATCTGCTTTTGGATATGTTCTAAATTTCTTAATGATATTTTGCAGATTCTCTGCCTTATATTTTGTGTCATCATCAGAAAGGAGAAGAATATCGCCTTGAGCATTCTTGAGAGCATTATTACGATTGGCTGCTAAGCCGCGCCCTTCTAGTGTGATCACACGAACATCGGGGCGATTGAGTTCTTCAGGCAAACCAATACTAACAGTACCAGTTTGTTGCCATGATACTAAATAGCGAACGTTCTCTATCTGAGGTAATAAGATGTTAGGCACACGACGTACACCTTCATTTATCGTGCAAATCAATAATTCTAAAATCATAAGAAAAATCCCCTTTATTCACTTTTTCGCATATAGGCAATTCCCTCTAACAAGTGTCGGAAGAATGGATTAAAATGGCACATACGCTTTCTTGCAGAGCGCCAAGCAAATTGCAGACTTTTAATCCATGCTTTATACCCGTATTTATAGTAGAGTATAGCACCGTAGCTACGTTGAACGCCTGCATCGACATATATCATAGACTTTTTGAGCAGGGTAGAAGTTTCCACAATTTTAATGGGGAAATACTTCATTTTGAAACCAGCCTTTACAGCATCTTCCATCCATATTTCTTCTTCGCCACATGTAAGAAATTTTGTACCTAAACCAAAACGTTCGTCAAAGCGTATTTTGCCTTGAACAGCCTCTCTGCGGCAAACCATCTCAATAGCTGAAATAATATAATCTTTAGGCATTGCGGTAAGGGATTGCTCATTATCTGGATAAGATTTAAGCAACTTACCTGTATAGGTACTGGCTCTAAAGAATGCTATATCTAAATTTGTTTCTTTCTTGAATATTTCGAAGATAGTATTAAAAGTATCTTCCGTAAAATGAGTATCATCGTCCGCATACATGAAAAATTCTGCTGTAGATTTTTCCATTGCCAAATTTCTATTAGCAGATAATCCTTGCCCATTATATTTATACAATGTAACATCTTCTCGCTGGGAAAGAGACTCAGGTATTAAGTCTAGGTAACGTTCATCTGTATACTGATAAGATACAATATAATGGACATCTGAGCGAGGAGGAAGCATAACTTCATCAACGCGAACAATACCTTTGTTAAGGGAACAAATCAGAACATCTATGGACATGGTCAGAGATTTTTTAATCGTTGTAATTATTTATCATTTGAGAAATATACATTGCTTCGTCATCTGTCAATACAGGGCTGATTGGGAGACTAACTTCTTGATTCGCAATATTTTCAGATTCCTTAAATGTCAAAGAGTTGTAGAAAGAAAATGACTTCTGCTTATGAACAGGTATGGGATAATGGCACAAAGTTTCTATTCCTTTTTCTATAAGATAAGTTTGAAACTTCTTTCTATTATCTACCAAAACAGGAAAAATGTGATAAACGCTATCCTCATCTGCATATTGAGGTAAGACAACAAAAGGGTTTTTAATATAGGACTTATATATATGCGCTATATGGCGGCGATGTTGGTTATCTTCGTCAAGCTTTTTTAATTTAAGTAAAAGGACCGCAGCTTGTATCTCGTCTAAGCGACTATTAACTCCTTGAATGACATGTTTATATTTTTCTTTAGATCCATAATTAGCATACATTCTTACTAGTTCTGCCAAATAAGAATTATTTGTGACCACAGCACCACCATCACCTAAAGCACCTAAATTTTTGCCTGGATAAAAGCTAAAAGCTGCAGCGTCACCTGCCGCCCCAATTCTCTTTCCCGAGAAAAATCGCCCCCCATGGGCTTGAGCTGCATCTTCAATTATTTGCAATCCATTATCTACTGATATTTTTCTCAGGCTTTCAACATCACAAGAATTTCCATACAGATGGACAGGTAAAAGAGCTCGGGTTTTTTTTGTAACTTTTGACGAAAGTAATTCTGGAGTAATTGTATAATGGAAAGAAGAGACATCAGAGAATACAGGAGTAAGATTCGCACGTACAATGGCTTGTGCACTGGCAATAAACGTCATGGCTGGGACTATAACCTCTGCTCCATCTTCCCAATGATAAAGATCTTTCATCGATTGCAAAATCAATGTCAATGCATCTAAACCATTTCCTACACCAATACAATGCTGAACACCAATAAAATTGGCAAAAGCATCTTCAAAAGCAGATAGTTTTGTTCCATTCAAATACCAGCCAGAGTTTACTACATCTTCTATGACAGAGGATAAATCTGGCTGAAATTTTTGTGATATTTTCTGTATGTCTAAGAAGTTAATCATTTAGGTTTATCTCATATTTGTCGTAACAAATTCCCCTACCACCAAAGCCTTCTTTCTGAAAAAGTAGACCTTCATTTAGATAGTGTCCATCTTGTTCCGTAGAAATTCCAAAATCAACATATCTGAAACCTTCTTTCTGTGAAATCTGAATTAAATGATAGAAAAGAAAATCAAGAGCCCCTTTGTCTCGGCCTTCTTCTGAAGCCGCAATATACTGAATATGATTGACATTTTTTGTCTTATATTGAACACAGCCTGCGACAACATTATCTGCTTCCCGAACTAGAGCCAACTGTATATTTTGAGGAAAATGTTGTACAAGTAAAAGTATCTCCTCCAAAGAATGTACTGGTAGTGTGTTATGATATGAAAGAAGAACCTTCTCTAAAATAGTCCAAAATTCGGAATAATAGGATAGGGGAGCATTCAGCATTAACTCTAAAGATGATTGTTGTGCCATTTTAACTTTCCGCTTCCGTAACTTACTAAAAGAAAGAGGATTTCTCAAATCAACTACAGAAGACAAACCACGTGATAGTAGTTTTGCTCCAAAACGAAAAAGCCAATACAGCTCCTCCTCGCATGGATAATTATGATAAATATATGGAATTGTTTTAAGATGCAGTAAATCAGCACCTAGATGCTTATAATATCTTCGAATTTCTTCCCACATTTTTCCTATATCAATAGCAGTGGCTTCATAAGAGAGAAGAAGAGAACCATAGGTTAAACCTCCATGAGATACAACAAGTTTTTCAGATTCAACATAATTTGCAGGAAATAAAGCAATAGGAATATTTTTTGCATTCCTAATGAACAGAGAAGAATCAGAGAAGCGGTCTTTATGATAATCCATATAATCACGTAGAAATAAGAAAGTACCATTTTTAGAACCTTCTACAAATTGATCCCAAAGATCTTTATCTGTGGATTTATATGGACTAATCTTCATTATTTTTTAATAATCTCTGAAAAAGAATCCCAGTCATTAATATAACCTGTTTCATCGTACGCCTCTGAGGCAAAGCAAATGCAGACGCAATCAGAACTGAATTTTTCTAACTTGCACCAAACAAAAGGACAAATAAGTAAACCTTTATTCGGACTGTCCAACTTATATTCTTTAGAACCATCTTTATCTATTAAAGTAATATTAAGCGAACCTTTCACAGCAACTAGAACTTCAGAGCATGTTCTATGAGCATGTAAACCACGAACTTGTCCTTCTGGTACGTTATAAATCCAAAATACTCGTTGAACATTAAACGGCAGAACAGATTCTACATTGTCAATAATCGCCAAGTTACCTCGGCTATCAGTTATCGTTGGAATAGTTATATATTCGTGTGTGAAATCCTTGCAAAGATGGGAGGGCATATTCTTCTATTTCTATCGCAAATATACTAAAATCTATGATATAATGAGTCTTTCTTGATAAAACAAGTACTAAAGGCGATAGATTCTCATACTTATCGTTTAAATTAAACATAATGACAATTATGAAGATATGGATATCTAAATGACGACTGCAATATTTACATTGCTAGACATGCTTGTCATTATATATCATTTGTCAGAAGTTGAAATGAACATTAACAGCACATTGTTCGCAGTAAATAATAAAAAATTTGACACAAGGATTTTAACACAAGTTACTTTCTAGACTGCGAAAAATATCCTTATAGCACTAGAAAATACGATAAGGATATTTGCGAACGCTATAAGGATGTCAGCTGACAGGCTTATTGTATTTTTATAGCATTTACTTTCTTTAGTTAAACGGCGTATACATGGACATATAACTGCAGAAAGTATTTTCGAATACATTTAAAAATACGATAAGAGCCAAGCTCGTGGCCTAGCTCTCATCGTATTTTGGGGATTTCTTCCAGCGAAGAAAATAATTATTATATTTTACAGAATGCCTTGTGCTATAATAGCATGGGCAACTTTCATGAAACCTGCTATGTTTGCACCGCGAACATAGTTTATATAACCATCTTCTTGTTTGCCATACTGCAAGCACTGAGCATGCACATCTGTCATAATTTGGTTTAGATGCTTGTCTACTTCTTCAGCAGTCCAATATAAATGCATAGCATTCTGAGTCATTTCCAAACCAGAAGTAGCAACACCTCCAGAGTTCACGGCCTTACCTGGAGCAAATGGAGTTTTTTGTTCGATGAAGTAATCGATAGCTTCTGTGGTACAACCCATATTGCTAACCTCTGCAACGCATTTTACGCCATTTGCAACCAATTGTTTTGCATCATTTTCGTTCAATTCGTTTTGAGTAGCACATGGCATCGCTATATCAACTTTTACTTCCCACGGCTTCTTACCTGCAAAGAATGCTGCTTTAGGATATTTTTCAGCATAAGGAGCAACAATGTCATTACCACTGGCACGAAGTTCAAGCATATATTCAATTTTCTCGCCACTTATACCGTCTGGATCGTAAACATATCCATCTGGCCCACTAATAGTTACGACCTTAGCACCAAGTTCTGTTGCTTTCTTCGCTGCCCCCCAAGCTACATTTCCAAAACCACTGATAGCAATAGTTTTATCTTTCACTTCCATACCATAATCGGCCAACATTTGCTTCAAGAAATAGCAAGCGCCATATCCCGTTGCTTCTGGACGGAGGATTGACCCACCAAACTCTTGGCCTTTTCCGGTAAAAGTACCAGTATGCTCGTGCGTGAGTTTCTTGTACATTCCAAACATATAGCCTACCTCACGGCCACCTACACCAATATCACCTGCAGGAACATCCATGTCTGGACCTAGGATCTTGTAGGCTTCTAGCATGAAGCTTTGGCAGAAGCGCATAATCTCTGAATCAGATTTTCCACGTGGTGAGAAATCTGCTCCACCTTTGGCACCTCCCATTGGCAATGTCGTCAGCGCATTCTTAAAAGTTTGTTCAAAGCCCAAGAACTTCAGGATAGAAAGATTAACAGATGGATGAAAACGTACTCCTCCCTTGTACGGGCCAATAGCATTATTGAATTGAACGCGATAACCTAAGTTTACATGTACCTCTCCTGAATCATCAGTCCAAGGAACGCGGAATGTCAGAATTCTGTCAGGTTCAACCAAGCGCTCGATAAGTTTCACGCGCTCAAACTCAGGATGCTGATTGTAAACATCTTCAATAGAAAGTAATACTTCCTTTACTGCCTGGAGATATTCTTTTTCTCCAGGATGCTTAGCCTCTAGGGCTTGCATAATTACTTCGGTTTTCATAATTATAAAAGTGGTTAATGATTAGAGTTAATAACTGTCTTTTAAATACTATGATTTTGCAAATGTAAAGGAGAATTCCGATAATCCAAAATTTTTCAGTAGGAAAAATCAGAATTTATCCAAGAATAACCAACTTTTCCTAAAAAAATGTCAGCTGCATTTGTTCTATATTATTTACTAAACTTCACTATATGCCAAGTGATACTTCTAAGTTTTTTTTGAAATATTCCAAGGTTAATGTAACTTCGCATATAAAATTATTGTCATTATGAATCAGAAATTCAGTACGTTTCAAAGAAGCTTGCCAGCTTGTATGGTTGATGCATGGAAAATCTTTACACTTAATTGGAAAGCATTCTTTAGTTTTCAATTCCCCTTCTTATTATTGTCGGGACTGAGTGCAGCCCTTTTTATATACAGTCTTCTTAGGCTTTACAATACATTATTATTACCTACTTTCACTCTTTATGAAGAAGGTATTCCCCTACCCCACATCCTAGAACAAGTTCAATATCCAGGGAAACAAAGTATTATTACCCTCACTCTCTCTTTAATATTCTATTTATTAGGTTATTTATTTTCAAAAGGAAAACTACTTACTCAAATAAAAGAATATAAGGAATCAAGAAAATTTCCGAAAAGAAAGAGTTTTCGCTACCTAAAAGAAATAGGGACATTAGGAACGTCTACTTTGGTCATTTCGTTTGTATATCTCTTGGTAGCTTGCATTATAAGTGGAGTTTTTTGTGCACTTGCTTTAAGAGTAAGTCTTTGGTTTCTAATTTTACCCCTACCTATATATTTATATATAAGTATTTCCCTTTATCGTGCAAAAGTGTTTAAAGCAATCGGAAATGTATCAACAAGCAATAGTATTATACAAGGCTTATTCAGAATCAAAGGATGGAGTAAGAGTTCCCTGCTGATTTTTATATCAGGTATTCCTATCTGTCTTGTTCTACTAATACTTAATACTCCTGTTTTAGCATTAGCTTTATCATCAGTAGCCTACGCCAAAGCAGAAATATTAAGAGAAAGTGCCAGCCAAAGTACTACTTTTACCTTTGTATTTATCGGAACAGCCACTTTTTCTTTTACGCTTTCTCGTTTTGCTATAGAATTCCAGTATTGGATGCTTGCCTTACAACTCTTGCCTAAAAACAGTCATTAGGAATAGATCTTCTATAGACGGCAGTGGAGTATAATTAGAAGAATCGTAACAAACTGCATTAGTATTACAATAAAAGGAATACTTATTCCAAGTATTCCTTTTATAATTGAAAACTATTTCCCATAATCTTTGGGAACCTTTATAAGTGCAGCAGCTATAAAGGTTAAAGGTGTTAGGCAACACACTAGGATAAAGAAGTTGAGATATCCTATCTTTTCTTGTAACCAACCACTTAACAAGCCTGGTAACATCATACTAAGCGCCATAAAACCTGTGCAAAAAGCATAGTGAGCAGTTTTAGAAGGTCCTTGAGCAAAATATATCAAATAGAGCATGTAAGCAGTAAATCCAAAACCATAACCACATTGCTCTAAAAAAACTAGTACATTTATCAAAATAAAATTATCTGGTTGATAATAAGCCAAGAATATATATACCAGATCAGGAATGGTAATACTTAGTACCATTGGCCAAAGCCATTTCTTAAAACCACCTTTTGCTACTACAATGCCGCCTATAATTCCTCCTAAGAGCAAGCCGATTACTCCAACTGTGCCTTGTAAGAAACCTATTTCACTTGTAGCCAGCCCCAAACCTCCTTTATTTATAGGATCAACATAAAAAAATGGACAGATTTTTGTAAGAAGTGCCTCAGGTAGTCGATACAACAGCATAAATAGTATGGCGATACCAATACCTGGTTTTTTGAAGAAACTAACGAAAGTTTGAAAAAATTCAGTCAACCGATTTGTATTGAATTTTACCTCTCGACTTCGATCATCAAGGGGACGCGGCAAAATAAATGCGTGCCAACAATAAAGTAAAGTAAAAATAGTAGCAGCAAGAAAGAAAGTATAACTCCATGCCTTCGAAGGACTGCGAGTATATGCTTCCAGTGCACCTGCAAAAATAGTTAAAATGCCTTGGCCGGCTATTGTCGATACTCGATAAAAAGTACTGCGCACACCTACATAAAGACTTTGGTCATGCTGATTGAGGGCAATCATATAGAAACCGTCTGCAGCTATATCATGAGTTGCGCTACTGAAAGCCATCAGCCAAAAGAAGCACAAGGTCCATTGCACAAAATGTGGAACGGGAATTGTGAAAGCAACACCAGCCATAGAACTTCCTAAAAGAAGTTGCATGATAAGAATCCACCAACGCTTCGATTTCAGCATCTCAACAATAGGACTCCAAAAAGGTTTAATAACCCAAGGAAGATATAACCATGAGGTGTAGAGAGCAGCATCCGTATTAGAAAGTCCTAAACGCTTATACATAAAACAAGCTAAGAAGGTTACCAATATATTAGGAATACCTTCGGCAAAATAGAGCGAGGGAATCCAAGCCCAAGGATTACGTTTTTTATTATTCTGGCTCATCAATAAATCTTTTTTAGTTTTGTATTACGATAATAGTGGGAAAGAATAGAAGTATATTTATAACCCTTCTCACTCATGGCAGCTGCACCTATCTGGCACATCCCGACTCCATGTCCCCACCCTGCTCCAGTCAGCGTGAAATTACCAGAATTATCTTTGTCCACAACAAACGCGCTACTATAAAGATGACTTTCAGATAGAACTCTTCTAATTTCTAATTCCTTTCCAATTATCATCGACTTATTGGTGCCTACAATTTGAAGCTTCTTGAGACGGCCACTTGCACCTCGCTCTACAGGTATCAGATCAAGAATTTCTCCAAAATTCTCTCCTGTTTTCTTGTTTACTAAAGTTGATAGCTCTTCTCTTGTATAGCAAATAATCCAACGATAGAAATCAGAAGTTTCTTGGTCGTATGAGTTTAATACTTGTTGCAAGAGTTGCCTGTCATTGGTGTTACAGAAAGCTGCTGGGGATTGTCTAATCCACTTATCAGCATTCTCCTCTATTCGTAAATCTGGAATAGTTGAATCTTCTGAATCACGAATAGCTTGAAGATAAGTTACATCTTCATCGTTCCAACAAGTATCAAATGTTTCAGAAATCCCACCACAACATTTAGAAAAGCGTGCATCACAAATCTCGTCCTCACTGGTTAGTACTAAACCATGAGTTTCATCAATAGCACGCGACACAGCCTCTGCTACTTCACGTGTTATACCTTGATATCGCTGGCAATGGTCATCGGCACAAACATCAAAGAGTGTATGATCCTCACGATCATACCAACGAATGTATTCATCATTCTTACGCTGGAAAGAAAAGAAGTTGCTATTCGTTTCTCCATTCTTTTGTCTCTTTTGCATTTGAAAGAAAAGCCAGCTACGGGATACTACTGCATGGGCCTTCAAAAGTTCCAAAGAAGAGGTTGCACTCATTTCCGAAGAGATAACACTACGAAGATAATCCTCTACGGGCAGTTCATTGATAACATATATTTTGTCCTCGTGAACCAATAGTCGTAGTTTTCCCCGAAAAGTTTGAGCTTCTTGGCGTTCCCAATGGAAGTTGACACCAATAGTAACATCTCGTAGAGTGAAACTTGCCTCCTCTTCAATAGGCGTAAAAGTCAATTCACTATAAAGATTCCCATTCCAAAAAATTCCTCCATTTTCGCAAGTGGCCACTTGCAATCCTTCTTCATTTCTCCCTTTTGCCATATAAGGAGCATTTAGGACAAAGCGGATTTTATTTCCACTACAGATTCCCACACTTACCTGCGGATCTACTGTTCGGTTTGAATTTGAATAAGAAGAAGCTCTTTCTGTACGTTGTAATTTGGTATTCTGTAAATGCTTCGCTATGCGTTCCAGTTCCTTTTCTGTAGCAGCCACTTCTCTTAATATTTCGCATGCTTTCTTTGCCGTCATTCGGTCGAAATCCTCCTTACGAGGTGTAATAATTAGTCCTCCCATATCTACCGAACCAGGAGAAACAATGAACAGGCTTTCTCCTTCTGCATAATAGCAATCTGGACGATGTTTGCGCCGCAGAAAAACGACACTTACGAGTCGCTCTTCTAGAATAGGAGTTCCCTTTTCCTTCCACGTCAAGACATTCACATCGGGCTCTTTCATCTCTGCCTCAATGGGGAGGACATCAAAAAGTTTATTTGTGAGGAAGTTTTCACCTACGTGTTCACCCACAATAACAAAACCAGGGCAAGCATATTCCCTCAATAAGTAAATTCCTGCTTGCGTAGCAGAATAGCCATTATCTTGCAGCTCAGATTCATCAAGAGGTGTAGCAGGCCAAATTTTTCGCATCTTTGAAGAGTAGAACTTCCAATCTCTCTCAATAGGTATAATTCCTTTTCCGCCTGCTTGCAAATGAGCATGATCAGGAGCAGAAGCTCCACAACGCGGACCATTATAGAAAACTACAGTATCCTCAAGTTCCCACGCTATTTGATTCATGACGTTCCTCAACGAAGAAAATGTTTGTGGCAAATGATGCCGCATGGGAATCGTTAGATGTTGAGGGAGTATTGGAAATGGATTTACCAAAACCTGAAATTTCCCTTCTATCGGAAGAGATATTTGTTCTGATGGTCGATTTTCTTTGCAAAGAAAGCATTGACGTGCTTTGATTGTTTTCTTATCTATCTTTGCACCCGTTGAAACAATACGGCAAGGATTAAATTGGACAGCAAGTGAGGAGTCACCAATAGACAGCTCTTTTGTCTCGACAGAATCAAGTTCACTAAATCTCTCTTTAATTTCTGGCCAACTCTCCAATTGCTGATGGAAAAATTCGGTAACTTCTGAAGCATCAACAGGATGGTTACGAGTTGCATTGAGAGAGCGACGAGCTCTCAGTTCCATAGTGCGCAGCGAATCTTTATAGAGATTATTTTTATTCACTTGCTCTACACTTAAAGCCGCATCACTATTTCCTTCCCAACGGCGGCATAAATAAAGTTCATCGTAAATACGACCGATACGATAGTGGCGTGAAATGGTTAAGCCTAAAGCATAATCCTCACCATAAGAAGTATTAGGGAAACCTATTCTGCGCAGAAGATCAGTTCGAAAAGCACGTGGCGCTCCAAGTCCATTGATACGCAACGCATTATTACGACCATTGTCGGGAGTCCATTCCTTATGGTCAATAAGTCCTGGAGGCAGAGTATTTAACTGAAAGTTGACCATGCGATAGGAACCTATGACCATTGCTGCTTTCTGCTTTTGGAATGCCTTTACGATGCGTTCTAACACATCTGTAGAACTATACAAATCATCAGAATCTAATTGTACAGCGTAGCGGCCGCAGTGTGCATCACGTATTGCAAAATCCCAACAACCGCCGATCCCTAGATCTTTGCGTTCGGGGATAAGATGCACCACTCTCCCATCATTGATGAAAGCAGTTATGACTTCTGACGTACCATCAGTAGAATGGTTATCTACTACAATTATATTATAATCAAAATCGGCTTCTTGAGAAAGAACGCTCTGAATTGCATCACAAATAGTTTTAACGCGGTTGCGCACAGGAATAATAACACTTGCTTCTACAGGGAACTCGCTATTCTCTTCCAAAAATGCAGGTAAGTCATCGAATTCATCAGCAGGGAGGAATGCACCAACACTGCGAAGGTGCTCTGTACAAATACGCTCATTTTCTAATTGTACTTCTCTATTTTTTGGATCAACATAGTCAAACTGCTTAACTCCACTAGCACGCGAATCTGTTTCGGTGACAGAGTAGAGATATTCTTTCAAATGAAAGATAGATCCATATCTGCTTAAATAGAGGCGGAGAGCATAAAGAGCCGAAAATCTGTAGCGCGGACAACTATTGCCATTAGAAAAGAAAGATTTTAGTAAGTCTGTACGAATCAGCCATAGTGGACCAAAATCGAAATCGTCACGCAAAGCTCCTTCTTGATAATCTATTACAGGATGAGGCTGTGTATCATCGTAGCGATCAGAATAGATCATAGCTGCCTGTGTTTCTTCTGCAGCTTGGATCATTCGCTCAACGCACCGATATCCCAACGTTACTTCTTTATCCGAAATATAAAGGAGGGAATATTTACTTTTGGCTTTTAAAGCCACAGCCTTCAAAGATTTCGTAGATCTTAACAAGTCATGGAAATCCACAGCCTTAAAGATATCAATATTCTGCATAGCCATAAAGTATCATAAATATAGCTGCAAAAATAAGTAAAAAAATCGTAATAACTCAGGCTCTTTAAGCTTTGACACTATAACTGTTCTCATGTCTGTATCAAGAGAGCCTAAATAGTGTCTGATTATTTCTGCATAGAATATTATCTCATTCAAAAAAATAGAATACTATTATATTTTTAAAAGCTATTAGTTCACTAAAAATATAATATAAGTAGTGTATTTTGTTGAATAAAAAAAAGAAAAAGGCTCGAAACCTTAGAGTTTCGAGCCTTTTTCCTTAAAGTCTGTACTTCTTAATTAGAAATTGTAGTTGAGACCGAATTGGAGAGAATTTCCGCTCAAGTTGAAGCCAAAGCCATTCTCCCAAAGTTTGCCTGCAATAGCATCGTCAGAATCACGATAACCAAGGAATCCTACGTGAGCAACGAAGCTCAGCTTCTTATTAAGATTTACAGCAAGACCTGGTTTTACACCTACTTCCCATGCGCTAACAGAGCTACCATTCTTAGGTTTTACACTATAGAAACCGAAGCCACCATCAGCAAAGAGGTTTACAGGACCAAATTTCGCAAAAGTGTAACGTGCATAAGGAGATACGTTAATAGCATTCACTTTAGAACCGCTATTGTAATTGTGTTGGAAACCGATGTTAGTACCAATAGCCCACTGCTTAGAAAGCGTATAACCTACTTCCGGCTGAAGAGTAAAATTAGTGTGGTTAGCGTCAGAATTACGCCAAAGACCTACTTCACCACCAACATAAACCTGTGCACTAGCAGCAACTGTCGCTACTGCGAGAACGAGTGTCAAAAATAACTTTTTCATACTTTAATTGCTTTAAAATTTACACAATATGTAGTTTGATTGTGCAAAGGTAAATATGTTTGATCTGTAAGAACAAATAAATTAAAGTTATTTTGCTTATATTCGGCAACTTTGCAAATTATAGTTTTCAAAATAGACTATTTTCCAGATAAATCAGTAAAATAAATTGATAAACACTAATAAAGAGAATGCTCTACTGGATTAAGATAATAGTCTCCCCCTATCCATTTTGTAAATGCTATTTCTTCTGTCAGCGGAAAATAGCGGACAAGTTTTTTATTTTCAAAAATGAGTATTTGATTATGTCGTATAGTTCCATTCGGAAGATGAAGGCGACTTACTCCTATTTGCTCCATACTTACTTATTTAAAGTGATTTTGCTTAGAATGCTCTTTATCAATATTTAGAAGACTGTCCTGAATATATTGCTCTGAGCTTTTAGTTTTATTACTCTCTGAGCTGTCCGCCTTTGATTCTCTATGCTCTTTTTGAGTCTTATCCTCTCGCTTAGGATTAACGCAGAGTAACATAGGCTGAGAAATGACAAGAAGTTTAGGACGAGCCGCCCATGTAACAACTTGGTAAACAAATCCACTAATGGAGCGAATGGGAACATCACCAACCCACATACTTAGGGTCTGCTCGCCGCTATCGTAGACGTTACGCGTCATCACTACGGTAGAATCATTAGCATAATGAATAGTGAGATTAAGAATGGCCGATTTCTCTCCTTCATGATAAACCCATTGAGTGTAAAAGCGCATTATCAGTTGACTTCCTGCTTGGACTGTAGAATTCAGTGGAGTATTAAAATCTAAATGGTTTCTACCATTGGCACTAAGTAAGTTGAATGAATTGCCACTCCACACCATTGTAGTATCAGCTCCTGCAATAAGATGTCCGACTCCAAGTTTTGAAGAGTTTGCAGAAGAGCCAAAACGATCATTCAGCTTTTGGTATATTTTATAGAGTTCATCTGCATGGCGAGAATAATACTCCATAGATTTATCGAAGTCAGCTTCCGTTATGTCATATTTTTTGAATACCGCTTCACTATAAAGCTGTGTATTATAGTCAGCACTATCAGAGAGCTGCCCCATTGCTTGCGCAATGTGATAGTCATATAGTATCTCTTCCATCTTTGATGGTGAGAGAATATCTTCAGGTGCCTTATTGTGACAACTGCTAAAAAAAAATATTGTCAAAAGACAAATACTGAAACAAACCACTTTCATTGCTGCAAAAACATTAAAAATGAACACTTTATTCTTTTTATGGCTTTGTATGAAAGAAGCGTGAATAGAAAAGAAGCAAAGCAATAGCACCACAAGAAATGCTACTATCTGCAAAATTAAATATAGCGTTGAAAAAAACTTTTCCTCCTAAAATAGGCATCCACTGTGGCCAGGTAAAGAGAGGGAAATAAAACATATCAACAACCTTACCGTCAAGAAAATGACCATAACCTTGCCCTAAAGGTACTACATGTGCAGTAGGCATATCAAGATCTGCAGGATAGCTCTCTGTAAAGAAAAGACCATATAGGCAGTTGTCGATAATATTGCCCATTGCTCCAGCTATAATCATTGCTAAGCATACTATAAGTCCAAAAGGTAGCTGCTTCTTAATAATTCGAGTTAGTATCCAAAATAAGGGGACAACGGTTATAAGTCTACAAATTGTCAACACCCATGTACCACTGAATGCCATGCCATAAGCCATGCCCTTATTTTCTGTAAAAAAAATCTGAAACCACGAAGTTATATCGATGTGGTCATGAAGATGCATATTGGTCTTTACCAGATACTTTATTATTTGATCGGCAATCAGTACAAAAAGGATGATGGCCATAGCCACCATCCATCTTTTCCGAGTTGATGCTTGTTTTAGCATAGTTGTATCCATTCCTAACCTTTACGTTGCTGCTCCATCATCTTTCCTTCAATGCTAGTTGTTGCGTGAGGAACAGCACGGAGACGTTCTTTTGGTATTAATTTCCCTGTAACACGACAAATACCATAAGTTTTATTTTCAATCCTAACCAAAGCGGCTTTTAAACCTTGGATAAACTTAAGTTGTCGAGCTCCCATATTGGTAAGTTCCTCTCTTGTATGGGCAGAACTACCTTCTTCTAGAGCCTTATAAGTTGGCATTTCATCGTTTACATCATTGGAATCTTTATTCATTAAAATATCCATAATTTCATCATACTCACGTGTAGCAAGAGCTAATTTCTCTTGAATGAGCTGGCGGAACTCTCCGAGTTCTTCATCGCTGTAGCGCGTCTTGTCTGGCATAGATGTGTTGGGTATTTACTGTTCTTCTCGGATATATATCCACTTGAACTTTAATTTATAAATTTTATAGACTAATAACCCCTCCTACCTTCCCTCATCAGGGGAAGATAGAAAGGATAAGATTTTATGCTTTATCAATGTTCATAATAACTTTGAGCATATCCAATTCTAAAAGAAATCCATCAACAGAGGGAGAGACAGTAAGAGCATCTGCAAGGACTTGCCCTGCTATGTAGTCAGCATACTTGTTGAGAACTTTTTTCAATATTGGTTCATCCTGGAAAGCGACTTTAATATGATCAGTTATTTCAAAACCACTGTCCTTGCGATAAGCTTGAATACGCTTTACTATTTCACGAGCAATACCTTCTTGACGAAGTTCCTCTGTAAGCTCTAAATCGAGAGCTACCGTCAAGGAACCATCATTGGCAACGGTCCATCCTGGAATATCCTCGCTAATGATTTCAACATCTTGAAGTTCGATAAGAGCAGATCCATTCCCAAGCGGAAGTAAAATGTTACCTTCTCTCTCAAGTGTTGCAATTTCTGCTTGCGACATATTGGCCACTGCAGCAGAAACAGCTTTCATTTGCTTGCCAAATTTCTTACCCATTACGCGGAAATTACATTTCACCGTCTTTTCCAGCATTGAACCTTCAACAAATTCAAGATCCTTGACATTTACTTCGTCCAAGATGAGTTGTTTTACAGCTTCAACAGCTTCTTTCTGTTCTTGATTTAGCGCAGGAATAGAAATTTTTTGTAGTGGTTGGCGAACAATAATGTGTTCCTTCTTGCGAAGACTAAGCACCATTGAGGTGATTTTCTGTGCCATCTCCATACGCGTTTCTAAATCCTTATCAATAAGAGATTCGTCACATACAGGGAAGTCGGTCAAATGAACACTTTGGATATTTCCTGTAGGAGTCGTTAAGTCTTTATAAAGCTCGTCAGAATAGAACGGAGCAATAGGTGCCATCAGTTGGCTAATGGTAACAAGACAAGTATAGAGTGTTTGATACGCGCTGAGTTTATCATCATCAATTTCTCCTGCCCAAAAGCGTTTACGGTTCAAACGAACATACCAATTAGAGAGGTTATCATTTGCAAAAGTCATAATGAGTCGCCCTGCCTTAGTGGGTTCATAATCATCAAGATCTTTTGAAACATTTAGGACAAGTGTATTGAGTTCACTCAGAATCCAACGGTCTATCTCAGGACGCTTGCAAACAGGAATTTGTGGTGCTAATGCATCGAAATTATCAACATTTGCATACATGGAGAAGAAACTATACGTTTGGAAAAGTTTTCCAAAGAACGTACGTGTAATTTCTTTAACACCATCTTCGTCAAACTTCAAATTATCCCATGGAGAAGAATTTGTAATCATATACCAGCGCAAGGGATCAGAGCCATAGTTTTGAATCGCAGCAAATGGATCAATAGCATTACCTAAACGCTTGGACATCTTATTTCCATTCTTGTCAAGAACAAGTCCGTTAGAAATGACATTTTTGAAAGCAACACTGTCGAATACCATCGTAGCTATGGCATGAAGCGTGAAGAACCAGCCACGTGTTTGATCTACACCTTCTGCAATAAAATCAGCAGGGAAAGCTGTTTGACTGTCTATTGCCTCTTTATTTTCAAAGGGATAATGAGCCTGAGCAAATGGCATTGCACCAGAATCAAACCAAACATCTATCAAGTCTTTCTCACGATAGAGAGCTTTTCCTGTTTCAGAAACAAGTACTATATTATCTACATACGGGCGATGTAAATCAATAAGATGATAGTTGTTCTCGCTATAATCGCCGGGAACAAAGCCTTTATCTTTAAGAGGATTAGACTTCATAACTCCTGTTCGGACACTCTTTTCTATTTCATCATAAAGCTCTTGAATTGAACCTATACATATTTCTTCATCGTCATCATTTCTCCAAATAGGAAGAGGAGTACCCCAATAGCGAGAGCGACTAAGGTTCCAGTCATTCAAATTCTCCAGCCACTTACCAAAACGGCCTGTACCAGTAGATGTAGGCTTCCAAAGAATTGTTTCGTTTAGTTCAGACATACGGTCCTTATAGGCCGTTGAGCGAATAAACCAGCTATCTAATGGATAATACAAGATAGGCTTATCTGTACGCCAACAATGCGGGTAATTATGTACATGCTTCTGAATGCTGAAAGCTAAGCCTTCCATCTTCATTTCCATGCAGATCACAATATTCAAATCTTCTGCTTTTTCAGAAGCCTTTGAATCCCATACACCACCGACATTAAATTTCGGATCATAAGCATTCTTTACATAATCACCTGCATGGCGACTATATAAACCTTTATTAACACATGCACTAATAAAGTTATTATCAAGCTCCTCCAATACATAATACTTACCTTCTAAGTCTACCATTGGGCGAGTTTCACCTTTCTTATTTATAAGGAAGAGAGGAGGAACACCTGCTACATTGGCAACTTGAGCATCGTCAGCACCAAAAGTACTAGCAATATGCACAATACCTGTACCATCCTCAGTTGTAACATAATCACCCAAGATGACGCGGAAAGCACAATCTGCCATTTCTACAAATTCATCTTTCCCATTTTCTGCAGTAAATTTCTTATCAGGATGCGTAGCTGCGTAATCAAGAACATATTGAGGAGCATGCTTGTCCACTTTCTGACAAGGACGAACCCAAGGCATTAATTGGAGATAATGCATACCCTCAAGTTCTATTCCTTTCCATGAGCCTAGAATACGATATGGAAGCACCTTATCACCTTTTTCATAGATGTTAATATCTGCTTCTGCACCTTCAGGCTTAAAGTAAGATGCAACAAGATCACGAGCCATAACAAGACTCACTCTCTCTGCAGTGTAAGGATTATAAGTCTGAACACAAACATACTCGATTTGTGGGCCAACACAAAGAGCTATGTTAGAAGGCAAAGTCCAAGGAGTTGTTGTCCAAGCAATAAAAAAGGGTTTCCCCCACTCCGTCATTTCGGGTTTGGGATCAACAATACTAAATTGGGCTGTTACTGTTGTATCTTTTACATCGCGGTAACAACCTGGAAGATTCAACTCATGACTTGAAAGACCTGTTCCTGCAGCGGGGCTGTAAGGTTGAATCGTATAGCCTTTATAAAGAATATCTTTTTTATAGAGCTCTTTGAGCAGCCACCACAACGTCTCTATATATGAATTCTCGAACGTAACGTAGGGGTGTTTCATATCTGCCCAATATCCCATTTGACGCGTAAGTTCTTCCCACTCGGAAGTAAACTTCATAACGTTCTTACGACATTGAGCATTATAATCTTCAATTGATATTTTCTTACCAATATCAACCTTGGTGATGCCTAATTCTTTTTCTACGCCAAGTTCTACAGGAAGTCCGTGAGTGTCCCAGCCAGCTTTACGCTCCACTTGGAAGCCTTTCATTGTCTTATAGCGACAGAACATATCCTTAATGGTGCGCGCCATAACGTGATGAATACCGGGGTGACCATTTGCCGAAGGAGGACCATCATAGAAGACGAAGGATGGATTCCCTTCTCGTAATTCGATACTTTTATGGAATAAGTCCGAATTATCCCAATCTTTCAAAACCTCTTGATTAACCTTATAGAGATCTAGTCCTTTATGTTCTCTAAATTTCATATAGACAAAACATTTTTTTTGATTTGCGAAATTAGTACAATCACAGCAAAGTACAAAGTTTTTTTCTTGGAAATCCCCAACTTATCCGTGCGTAATATTTTGATAGTAAGAGAAAGCCTATAAACTTCTATTTTTACTGTTAATAGCCTTTAAATTTAAAATCTCGATCCTTATTTTTCTCAAACCAAGGATGTATGAGAATCAAATAGATAGCAAAAAGTATAGCCAATAGAACAAACGAAATATAAATTATGCTATTATTATTTATGGTAATTCCTGCAATAACACCTACGGCAAAACCTAGATGCCAACCTAAGAAATGCGTATTCTGAGAAGTACCACGTTGACAATGTCCTGAAAGTTTTAAGAAATACATCAAAAGACGAGCCGAAAGCAAACCTGTGCCAATACCAAAAAGCAAAAAAGAAGCAGAATGTACTATAGCAAGTGGGTGCAAGAAGAGTAATAATGCACCTAAAATGAAAATAACTCCACTCACAAATTCTGCACGCGTATCAGCATCTGCAAACACCACTTTCTGAAGCAATAATGAAATTAGAAACCCTCCTCCAAGATATAAGGCGTTAGCAGCTACCATCTCAGGATTCCAGGAAAGACCGCAACCGATATACACTCCTTCTATTGTCGCAGCAAGAACTGTAAGTAAGAAAAGTGGCCAAGCAGAAAAGCGTAAGAAGCGATCGCTTGAGAAAACTCTAACATGAATGGGAGCTTTCAATGGAACCCGAATAAGAATCACGGCTAAAAAAGCAATCATAATAGGTGAAGCTGAGACAGCAAAACTAAAAATAGGTATCGTACTAAAGTGCTTTGAAAATATAGGCAAATAGAATCCTAAGAGCCACCCCAAAGGTAACCCTAAGTGCCCAAATTTATTGAGAAGATTGTCCCCACGCGTTCTGTTTCTTGATACTTGCAAATCATTGATAAGCGTATTACACAATGCATTTTGAGCAGTAGCAAAACAGAACCCTTGAACTCCTAAAACAAGTATCACCCATGAGGAGTCTACTGCATAGAGACACAGAATAGAGGGAAGCAACAATAAAAAGATACTTTTTAGGCAAACGGCTTTACGAGGAAATGCTTCGACAAACCATGAGTTTAAAGGTCCTATAAGAAAAAGTCCAATCGTAAAGGTAGAGATACTAAAAATGGTAGTTTTCACTCCCCACTGCATATATATAATAGGGATTAACGAATATACGTATGCATTGAGCATTAAATTGGCTAAGCACATTAGCACTACCGCCAACGATGCACCTTCTCGTTTTTGATAGACTTTCTCTAACTCGTTAGTAACGTTCTTGCTCATTGGGGAAATCTCCTGATTTTACATCCGTCACATATTGCCCGATAGCATCTGTCATCACTTGTGCTATATTTGCATACACGCGAAGAAACTTTGGGCGAAAACCTTCATTTTTTCCAAGCATATCGTCAACAACGAGAACTTGTCCGTCCGCAGAGCCTGCACCAATACCAATTATAGGCACAGAAACTGCCTCTGCGACCTTTTGCGTAAGATCTGCTGGTATTTTCTCCACAACAATGGCAAAGCATCCAGCTTCAGCCAAAACCTTGGCATCCAAAATCAGTTTTGTAGCTTCAGCTTCTTCTTTAGCACGCACACCATAGCCGCCAAATTTATGAATGCTTTGAGGGGTGAGTCCCAAATGCCCACAAACAGGAATACCTGCTGTAACCATCTTCCTAATTGAATCCGAAATTTCTGCTCCACCCTCAAGCTTCAGAGCATCCACTCCTGTTTCTTTCATGATTCTAACCGCATTACGCAAGGCATCTTCAGTGGTTATTTGGTATGAACCGAAAGGCATATCACAAACAACAAGAGCGCGCTTCACTCCGCGAACTACAGAGCGAGCATGATAAATCATTTCATCAAGGGTAATGGGAATTGTAGTCTCGTTGCCTGCCATCACATTTGAAGCGCTGTCGCCTACAAGTATCATATCAACTCCTGCTTGGTCAACAATTCTAGCTGTTGTAAAATCGTAAGAAGTCAGCATGGCTATTTGCTTTCCTTCTGCCTTCATAGCTCGAATTTTCCGAGTCGTTACTTTTTTTTGGTCTTCAACCAAATATCCTGGCATATACTATCTAGTTAGTTTTATTTCTGCGCAAAATTACTCATTTATGATAAGAAAGCAAAATGAGCATTAATAGAGTCTGGAGTTCGCCCTATAAAGCTAGGAAGAATTAGATTGCAGAAAGACATAATTTTTTGTTCTGTATTTGTTGTAGTAAGCCCCACCACTTTAGCCCCACTTTCTTTCGCAGCAGTAAGTCCATTGATAGAGTCTTCAAAAACAATGCAATTTTGTGGCTCTACACCAAATCTTCTAGCAGCATTTATAAAACAATCGGGAGCTGGTTTTGAGCGTTGTATATCTTCAGCTGTAAATATATAGTCGAAGTAATCTCTTATTTCTGGAAGAGTGCCATAAACATGAGCCATCTTATTGTGGTTACTACTTGTAACCAAGGCTGTACGCACTCTTTTATCTCGTAGAGATTTAAGAAACTCCTCCACACCTGGAATATATGCATACTCCATCGACTCTTCGAATACATCAAGAAGTAGTTTTAATTCTTTTTGCTGTGATGCATCAGGAAAATAGCGATCAAAGATATCTACGAGAGACATTCCCTTAATATCTTCAGCAAAACTTTGCATTTGAGGATAATATAGTGTTCCAATATGTGCCCAGAACTTACTATATTGGGATTCTGTATCCAGAATCACTCCATCACAATCGAAAAGATATATAAATTGTTGCATATTAATATCAATAAAATACTATAAAAAGCGCGAGACATCGATTAATAAAGACAATGTTCTCGCACTTCATTCTTTTTACTTCTTCTACAACTGCAAATATACTACATTCTATAGACCTAACAACTCTCTTCTACACCTTAAATAAAAGGCAAACATATTCTTTGCTTCTTTTATCCAGCTACAATTTATCTCATTGTTTTGAAAGAAAATCATCATATAAAGAAAATTTTGCAACGCAATTCTAAGTATGTGTTTACATCATAAGGAAACAGCAAAATCTAATAAATAGATCTCTCCAGAATATAGGTTTACTGCTATTTATTATAACTCTGTAGTAACGATAACTTATTTACGCAGCTTGATGATTTCTTCCCCCTGTAAACCTATCAAACGCACGAGATAGAGGCCAGCAGGAAGCCCTGAAAGAGATAGATTCTGGTGAGAAGTTTGTAAAAGAAGCTGGCCATCTATGCTATATACAAAAATGTAACGTGTAGCTTGTGTACTAAGCATTTCTGTTACAGCATCGTAAGCGTAAAGAGCTGAAGCCGTAGTAGGTATCTCGGACAAACTCGTTGTATTTAGCAACTCTCGCATACCTGCCAACGCATTGATTTGCCCCATACCATATTGATTATTGGGCAACTGTCCCATACTGCTGTTATAGTAGGAAGTCTTAGCCAACAACGTACGCACCTCTGCGGCTGTCAGAGTTGGCTTCGCCTGTAACCATAAGGCCATAACTCCCGCAACTGTAGGAGCTGCCATAGAAGTTCCATTTTCTACATACCAATAGAACGTTTTTCCACCTACAGTCTTACGATACACAACATCAGCACCTTTAACCGTGCGGGCTGCAGCAAAACTATTATAGGAAGAAACAACGGAAGCTCCTGGAGCTACCACATCAGGCTTTATGCGGCCATCGCTACAAGGACCTAAAGCAGAAAGAGGATAGCGTCCGCTGATTGTCCAGGGCTTAATGGTCTCTACGCCAGAAATACTGACATAACGATTCTTCGAAACAGTTGCACCTACAGCTATAGGCTCATTGCCAGTGGCAGTCATTGCTACGGTACTACTATTCGTTCCATCAACATAGCCTTCATACCCTTCAGCTGAGAAATAGCCATTGTTACTATAAGCAAAAACCCGCTGATTGGTACTTTCTATCTCCACGCTCCATTCCTCAGATGATTGCTGCGAGTAACCCACATGGAAGGATATAGCATAAGCTCCTGTTACATCGTTTTTAATACAAGAGGCTACAAGTGAAGCGCGTGTTTTATCAGCACTTCCGAATGAGTCATAGCGTTCAGACCATATTTTCCCAGTTGAGAATGTATGATCAAAAAATACTTCACTACTATTTTTATCTTTCAACAATAAACGGACGCTACAAGAGTCGCCAGGACGTGTCTCTACAAAAAGTTGATCGGCCCCAGCTGCGGGAACTTTCCAAACACTCTTTACAGAACGGCCTATCAATGTTGAGTTACGATTCCCCTCATTGCCAACAGCTACAGACATAAGACAACCTTGCTGACCAGTTAAGAGGCTATCCACCATGCGTGCCATAAGTCCTGATCCATCCTTAAAACCCATCATAGTACCAAGACTCACATTGATAGCAATAGGACGATTAGTCTGCTTTGCATACTTCAATAGATAGTCCACACCATCAACAATTCCCTGCTCCGTTCTATTCGTAGAAACTAATACGAGGTCAGCTTCAGGAGCCATACCACCATAGAGAGTAATACCACTTCCTGCAGCAATACCTGCTACATGCGTACCATGAGTAGCAGATGTATTGTCATGAGCGGCCGCTTTTATCGCAGCTGGGGAGTTGTAGACACTTCCATAGCCGTATGCTCCCGATGGGGCAACAACAGCATTTTGATCCCAAACATTGAGGATACGGCAATGGCCTGTGGCATCAGCAAAATTGGGATGAGTAAAATCAAAGCCCATATCTATTACACCAATGAGTACGCCTTTTCCCGTATAAGATGTAGATAGGCCTGATCCAGACTGCAAGGCATCAGCATGAATTTGCTTGCGCACCTCGTCTGTCATCAATTTCATTTGCTCGCCAACATACAAAGCTTTAACACGCACATCTGCTGCTACAGCTGACAAGGCAGAACGTGGAATGACTGCCGTATAAGTATCACCACATCTCACATTGAAACGAATACTATATTGTTGCTCTAGTTGCGCCTTTGCTGCATCATCAGTTAAGGTGATATAGGCATGAACGATATTCGCTGATTGTTCTAATCGAGAAGAAGAGAGGAGCTGTGCAGCCCGCGCGTCTAACTTAGAAGAAAGAACTATATGATGTTGCGCACGCATCGGCAGAGAGAGAGAGAGGCAACATGCCGTTAAAAGAAAAATCTTTCGCATAACGAAAAGAATAAAGAGGATAAATTAAGAACCAACAAAACTGCCAACTCTTTCCACACTTCCGGCGGAAAGAGCCGGCAGCCCTTTATACTATCTACGATGTGAGAGGTTATTTCACAAGAACTTTCATTGTAGGTTGCTGGGGAGCAGAAATCAAGTAGATTCCACCTTCGGGCAATGTTACGTTATTACCCTTCACCACGACATGACCACTCAAATCATAAATAGTGAGCAACTGAGAACTAGAAATATTACGGCCATTCAACTCAATATTAGCCTGAATCTGTGCTGCAGCAATACCTGTTACTTCGCTTTGCTCCCATGCAAATGCGGGGAAACCACCATTCTTATTCTTACTGTCAGCTACAAATACAGTTGCATCCAAATTCTTATTGAGTTTTTCAATCATGTCATTGGACTTAAACTCAGCTTCTGTAACTGCTGTAGCAAGAGGTTCCTCAACACCAGAAAGCGCTGCAACATAGTAATTATCAGCCGTGGTTGTCTTTCCTGCATCATTATCGCCAATAATGGCATGTGGCGTACTCAAGAAGTTTTTAACCGCCGTTACTTTGCCCGTGTTATAGCAATTTTTTACTACTGAGTTATCGTAAGTAACACCTACTATACCACCACAATATACATAACCACTCGTCACCGCACCAGCATTATAACAAGCCAAGATTGTAGTACCTTTTTCAATCTGACCAACTATACCGCCAGCGACCATACCAGCAACAGTAACCACTCCCTTGTTGGCACAATAGCGAATGATGCTACCATCTGTAGTAGCTCCAACTAATCCGCCACCTATAGTACCAGCTTTTACAGTGCCAAGATTAACGCAGTTTTCTAATAAACCGCCTTCCATCTTCCCGATAATACTGCCTACTACTTCTCCGTCTACATTTATCATTGAATTTGCACCAATCGTTACATTCTTAATAACTGTTCCCTCAGTAGAGCACGCGAAGAGAGCTACACCGCCCAAAGAAAGAGCTTGGCCTGCAATAGAACCAGTAGCAGCAGGAGCTTTAGTAATTAGGAGATGGTCGATAGTCTTATGATTACCATCAAAAGTACCCTTAAAGTAGAAAGAACTATCTACAGTCACTTGAGTTTGCGAGTCTGTACTTTTATTATATTTGCCAATAACAGGAAACTCTTTATCGCCCATATTGAGATCGTTAACTAAGCGGAAATACTTACCCGCATATGCCTCACCACGACCTATACTTGCAGAAAAATAAGCTAAATGTGCAGGAGTCTCAATCAAATAAGGATTGCTCTGCGAACCTTCACCTCGTGTCCATACCTGACTGGTCACACCGTCCCAAACTTGTGCTGTTGCCTGTAGAGCTAAGGCAAACATCAAAGATAAAAAGTAGAATTTTTTCATAAAGTTATGTTTATAAAATGAATTAAATAATTACTTAACAATACCAACACATCCTCACTCAAAAGTCTAACGACTTTTTGAAAAGAGGATATTTTGCAAATATATCATAACTTAAAGATACCACAAAGAAAAAGAGAGGGAAACAAAACTGTCCCATTACCTTTTTATAAAAAATTAGAAAAACTGTTTTACAACTAATAAACAATCCTCCTCTCTTAACTATAGCGTATGATTAAATCCTTCCAGTTTCGTGTAGGTTCTAAACAATTAGAAGAAAGAAAATCAGAAGCATGAACAAGTGTTACGAGTGGGGAAAGCTCGAGGGCTTTATAGAAACTAAAACGGTTAGAAGAACCCTGTTCTCCTAAATCGAAAGCCCCCATGTGCCAACGTATTGCGAGCATCTCTTCTTTTGTTAGTTTCATATAGCTATGAAGAAGCAAGCAGGATTTCTCGCCATGGCCTAAAGGAAAGTTGTCATTAATTTCATAGCCAAGATATGTTACCCAACGATTATTTTCATCTTTCTTGAAACGCTCAGTCTGATGATAGAGTCCCACCTTACAAAGATCGTGGAGAAGTGTTGCAATTGCAATACTCTCCATCGTTATTTCTTTTATAAAGCAAGCACGCTTTTCTTTGAGAGCTGGAGCAAGAATTGCATCATAGATACCACACGCCGTTTGGAAAACATTGATGGAGTGTTTACAAAGTCCACCAGGTTCGTTCAAATGATAATTAGTGGAAGTCGGAGCTACATAGAAATCAGTTGTATTAAGATATTCAAGAAGATTCAAAATACCCTCACGCTTTATAAATTCTTTACACAACTGTTGGAAGATCTCCTTGTTCTTTTGCATTTCTTCATTGGTCATAGCATTATTGTTTTAAGTTTTATTCATGACAAGATGTAAACAAAAAGAGAATCACTAGGATTCTCTTTCTTGTAGCGCCTACGGGAATCGAACCCGTATACCATGCGTGAGAGGCATGTATCCTAACCGTTAGATGAAAGCGCCAAATATTAGCGGAAGCTGGGGGATTCGAACCCCCGGTACGGTAACCCGTACGGCAGTTTAGCAAACTGCTGGTTTCAGCCACTCACCCAAACTTCCTTGGATTCCGCTAAGCGAATTAACCAGCGTTCTTGTCAAACGCGGTGCAAAGGTAGAACTTAATTTTTATCTACCAAAGATTTTGTAGAAAAAAATATAAAAATCTACTATCTTCCCTCTAAAATCTGCTCTCGAGTATCTAATATAGGAAGTTGTGAGGTCTTCTCCTGCTGCGAAACAGAATCTGTATCTTCAAGAAATTCAAAAGCTCGAAGCTTCTTTATCCCATGCACTCCGTAGTATTTTTCTAAATATCCGCTAACCATTATTTTGCGTTCTAGGTTCTCTGGGTGGATATAAAGATCCAGCTGTTTGCGAGATTCGGTATTGGGACTACCTATATTTATGGGAAGCAGATAATCTGTGCTATTCCTTGTATCTGCGAGTAAAATACACGCGACAGATTCAGAAGGTAAGTCTAAAACAAAACCTTTATGTCCTCTGCTGGCATAACCTACGATGTACCCCACTATTGTATAATAGGTGGAATCATTAGCCGTCGTTAGTGCCTCCGTAACAGATATAGTGTCTGAATGCTGAGAGGGATGTGGAGGGTCTACTTTTCCTGGTTCGTTTTTATCTCCTTTCTTCGGAGGATCGGGTAGGTCTATTTTACCACAACTATAGAAGAAGAGGCTAAAAATAAGGAGTGATAAGATTTTGTGTACCATAGGATAACGGTGTATGTTGCAAAACTAAACTTTTTTCTAGAGAAAAAGATAAAATAAAGATGCTTTTTTAGAATTTTAGAAAATGACAAAAATATTCCTTCTATTCTTTGGGAAATACTGCTTTACGAGAATCAAAGAATAAACGTATTACTATGAAAAAACATAGTAATACGTTTATATAGCACTCGCGATTTACTATAAGTAAAACACAAAATTCACAAAATATGAAAGAACGAAGTTTGTTTAGAAGTGCTAAGTAAGAAGAAACACTCCCCTACTCTTCGTAACATGGTTGTTCTAGCACGACTCAAAGAAACGTTGCAAACCTTTGCGTGCATCAGAGAGTTTATCCTCCCAAGCTTTTAGAGAATTCTTTCCAACAATATCCGTTATATACTTGACAGAAACAAAAGGAATATTCATTTTTTTGCAGACCAAAGCCTCAGCAAAGGCTTCCATATCGATGACATCCCCGTGCAGAACTTCGCTATCTGTGACAAAGTCATCGCCTGTATTGACTACTCCATACGGATTGAAGAGAAGATGCTCTGTATGCAACTCTGATGTAATTCCAGGAAGGTTGAGGAGTGAAAGGTCTCTATCTATAAAGTGGTCACAAACAAAGACATCACCTACAGAGTGTTTCTGTGTGCCTGCTGTGCCAATATTAAGAACCATATCAGGCTTTTCAAGTAGAACTGCACGCGTTAGAGAAAATGCTGCGTTAGCTTTACCAATACCTGTCACGATAGGAACGATAAAGGCATCTTTTAGAGGGACATCTATAACCTCTTCCTCTATAGCAAAAGTTACAACTATTTTCATCAGTTTTCCATCAACTTGCGATATCGAATAGGCTTAGAAGCTTCTTGTCCCAGACGTTTTGCCTTGTTTATCTCGTAGTCGGAGAATCCGCCCTCAAAGAAGAATACTTCACCATTACCCTCAAAAGCTAGGATATGCGTACATATACGATCCAAGAACCAACGGTCGTGGCTAATAACTACGGCGCAACCTGCAAAGGCCTCTAAGCCTTCTTCGAGTGCTCGCAGTGTGTTCACGTCTATATCATTGGTAGGTTCATCAAGGAGTAGCACATTACCTTCTTGCTTCAATGCCAAAGCTAAATGCAAGCGATTACGCTCACCTCCAGAAAGTACGCCACATTTCTTCTGCTGGTCTACACCACTAAAATTAAAGCGACTGATATAAGCACGACTATTGATTTCGCGCCCTCCAAGACGCATAAGCTCATTGCCCTGGCTGATGACTTCGTATACAGACTTTTCAGGGTCAATATCTTTGTGCTGCTGATCTACATAAGCCAGCTTCACCGTTTCGCCCACACTAAAATCTCCTGCATCGGCCTTCTCTAGGCCCATAATCATTCGGAACAAAGTTGTCTTACCTGCACCATTTGGACCTATAACACCAATGATGCCGTTAGGCGGAAGCATGAAGTTTAAATCATTGAGCAATGTTTTCTCACCAAAGGACTTCTGCACATGGATGGCTTCAATAACTTTGTTACCAAGACGTGGTCCATTAGGAATCATGATTTCAAGCTTCTGCTCTTTTTCCTTTTGATCTTCATTGAGCAGTTTGTCGTAGCTATTCAAGCGAGCCTTACCTTTTGCATGACGCGCTTTAGGCGCCATACGTACCCATTCCAATTCTCGCTCAAGTGTTTTGCGGCGTTTACTAGCAACTTTTTCTTCTTGCTGCATACGCTGAGATTTTTGTTCGAGCCAACTGGAATAATTACCCTGCCAAGGAATACCTTCGCCTCTGTCCAACTCAAGAATCCAGCCTGCCACATCGTCCAAGAAATAACGGTCGTGGGTAACTGCAATGACTGTACCTTTGTATTGGTTCAAATGCTGCTCAAGCCAGTCGATGCTTTCTGCGTCCAAATGGTTGGTAGGCTCATCAAGGAGAAGAATGTCTGGTTCTTGCAGAAGCAGACGGCAAAGAGCCACACGGCGACGTTCACCACCACTAAGACTCTCTGCTTTCTGGTCAACAGGCGGACAACGCAAGGCATCCATAGCGCGCTCCAAGCGACTATCTAGATTCCACACGTCGTGTGAATCAAGATAGTCCTGCAATTTAGCCTGCTGGGCAAAGAGTTCGTTCATCTTGTCCTCATGCTCATAATATTCAGGTAAACCAAATTTATCATTGATAGCCTCGTACTCCTTCATGGCGTCAACTTGTTCTTGAACGCCTTCTTGCACAAGTTCTTTTACCGTTTTAGAGTCGTCTAACTGCGGTTCCTGTGGTAAATAACCTACGGTATATCCAGGGGCAAAGACAACATCTCCTAGATAGTCCGTATCAAGTCCAGCAATGATTTTAAGAAGAGTAGACTTACCTGCACCATTCAAACCAATGATACCAATCTTAGCTCCATAGAAGAAACTGAGATAAATATTTTTAAGTACTTGCTTGTTGTTTTGTCGGATTATTTTGGATAATCCAACCATAGAAAAAATAACTTTCTTGTCGTCTGTTGTTGGCATAGCGAATTCGAGTTTTAATTAGTGGTTGCAAAGATACTAATATAGTAGCAAACTTGAAAGAGAGAGCAAACAACGTTAGTTGGATGTAGAAATAAAAGAAACATCAGCCTGTGTTTATGTATCTTCTACATCTATCAATAATTTTATTCTTTTTTCTTGACAGTGTAAATACTCACTCTGGATGAAAGTCTTACAAAAAGTTAAAGAAGGAGTTCTTATTTTGCCAGAAAAAGGTGCTTTTTCTACAGATTGTAACTCAACTTTGCGGTAAAATCTATAGGATGAAGGCGTTTTTTTCTTTATTCCGTTCGAAAATACGATAAAGATGTCAGCAAATAGCCTTATCGTATTTGAAAATTCCCTTATTGTATTTTTAATTTGTCAAGGAGAAAATAAAATTTGTAGTATAGAAAATAAAATTTCTCCTTGAGAAAT
>NZ_CAUTBW010000007.1:0-62921 GCF_963536905.1 uncultured Alloprevotella sp.
GTGATTGGATTGATAAGTTTACTTACGCAGTGTTTGACGGAGAGCATATCTTCATGGAGAATTTTATCGAAGGCGAAACCAACCCATAAAAAACATAGGACACATTCATAACAGTCCGTGTTTTTCTCCCATAACAAAAGCGAAGTCTAAGGTCTATTTCCTTCGACTTCGCTTGTTTTTATTATTCCGTTCTTGTTTTTTTAGCGTGTAAAGGTTATGTGGAATTCCGTAAATAGTTTTTTTAAATTATGGAATAATAACCTTGAAAGATTTGTCACCGATAACAATAAGATAAACGCCTTGTGGTAGTGGTAGGGATAGAGGGCTGTTCGGCTCAATAGATGTTTTTGTAACACATTTACCATCAAGTTGGTAGATGGAAATAATGGCTGATTTATCTGTGAGGACGATTGTTAAATGGCCTGGAGTCGTGGAAAAATAGGGGTCTTTAGCTGTAGTAGTGGAATTGATGCCAGTAGTGGGAGTTACCACCTTGAAGTATGTGCTATAGAGAGAAGCCTTATCTTTTAGTTTAGGGAAAGCAGCGGTCTTAATCTTTATTCGGAGAGCTTTATCAAATGCTTTGGAGAAAGTGAAAATACCATTAGTGCAAGTATAATCATCGCCTTCTGAAAGCATATTTCCTTCAGAATCGTACACAAAGAAAACTGTTTTCTTCTTGCTTTGTGCAACGCCTGTAGCTTCTGCTTCTTGGCTTAAATCTAAAGGTTTTCCTACTTCAACTTGCTGTGCTACCATAAAATCTTTTTGTGGCCAGTAGATATAAGTAGATAAGTTTCCTCGCATTGGCAGTTGAGAAATCGGGAGTCTGTTGGCACCACAATCCAAAGAGGTCAGTGAATCCAATACAATGTTGAGTGTTTGAAGTTGGTTGCTACTTACATTGAGTTCAACGAGCTTTGCATTCTGATGGAGGTCAATGTGTTGTAGTTTATTGCCATTGATATTTAATTTTATCAAATCTTTCAGAGCGGAGAGATTCACGTCGGTTAAAAGATTATCTGTCAATTCAACACTTTGCAACTTTGTATTTTTAGAAAGATCTATGGATGAGGTCTTTGTATTCGTCAAATCAAGAACTTGTAGTTCTGTTAACGCCGAGAGGTCAGGGTTGCTTAAAGAAGAGTTGTACGCATACAGATAGCTGAGTGCTGTACAATGATTCAAACCTACTGGAACCAATCCCTCAGTGTTGGAGATGTTGAGAATTTTAAGTTCGGTAAGATCTGTAACATCTAAAGCTTTTAGTTTTGTGTTGCCATGGAGATAAAGTTCTTCCATTTCCTCGAGTCCGGAAAGGTTTATGCTTTCAAGATTTTGATAAGGTAGCGTGAGTCGTTTGATTTCTTTACAGCCTGTAAGATCTACTTTTGTGATACCTGTTTGCTGAGAGGCGAAAGACGCAATTCCTTCAACAGATATTTCTATCGTCCAAGGAGCTGGGACATCTTTGATTCGATGGGCAAACTGTGTGAGTCGGTATTCGTTATCGCTCACCGCTTCAGCTACAATTCCATCTGGGAATTTTACAGACACAGTTGTGTTTGGAGTGATGGTTCGAACAGAAAAACTTTGTATGGGAACACTTCCGTCAGCTATGTATGTTAGCTTAGACTGAGCCTGTATAGGCAGAGATGCAAAGAAAGATAGTACCAAGAAAATCGGTAGTAATACGAAGTACAGTTTCTTATCCATAAGCAATATAGAATTAAGATGAGTAAAATTATAGAATAGTGCTATAGCTATAGATTCTTGTATGCAAGAGGGTGAATATTATCGTGTTATATTGCAAATATACACTCTTATTTAATTCATTGCAACAGTATTTAGAGCAATGGATAGAAAAATACTAAAAGTGTTTCGGAATTTTACGTAAAATCAGAAACAGGTGTCGTTTTCTATTGAGTATGATTTAAAGGTTTATAGAATGCTACTCCTTAGTTGGACCTTAAATGTCTTCCAGCTTTACTATCCCGTGCATGACAGCATATACAGTAAGGCCGCTGACAGATTTGATACCAAGTTTTTCAGTAAGATTCTTTCGGTGGGAGATGACAGTGGTAAGCCCCACTTGCAACTTTTCCGCAATTTCTTTATTGATTAGTCCCATAGCTACAAAGTGTAGCACTTCTGTTTCACGCGGAGTTAGTGGGGTAGGGAGGATGCGCGGACGAGGTGTTTGCGAGTTGGTACCGTGTCCACTGTGGAAAATGCTGAGCAATTGTCGTGTGAAGTTTGTCTCTGTTTGGTGTGTATTGATTGTGCGAAAGGCATTGGGGATACAACCAGTATCAGTACCATTGATCAAGACAATGGTACGATGACACAACGGAGTAAAGAATTCAGAATGTTGTAAGAGAACGTGACCTGTAATAAAAAAGTGGAAAAATTGCCCATTGTTCTCCTTTTGCATTTCTTCAAAGTCGTGAAAAATACAAGCTTCACCCATTGGCATCATTCGCTTAATCATTTCAGCAAGGCCTTTTCCCTCTAGTGGGTTTGCTGTAATGATAGCTATTTGTGGAGTAAACTTCATTCGCTACTATGTTTTTTTATGTTGCAAATATACAAAGCTATACGATAAATCTCTGACAAATTCTTCAAAAAAGAGGAGAAAAACTCTTTGGTATTCGAATTTCATCCATGAGGATAAAATAGCCTCTAATGCTAATTAGAGGCTATTTTTTGTAAAACGGATGATAGAAAAATATGAAGAATGACTACTATATCTAACTTTTTTTAAGAAAGTTAGGTGTATGGATAACAGTTTAAAAACCAGATGAAATAGCTTAAAGACACGATAGGAGAACGCAAGAGATAAGAGTATAAATTTCTTTTTCCCAATTATTCTTTGTACCTTCGCGCTCCATAAGACGAAAAGAAGTGAAGAATTTCTCTATCATTCGATGTGATTGCAACACATCGCTTGAAAATGCTTGGATTGGAGCGGAGGACAAGTGTGCCCTTCCGCTGATTCGTCGTATCCGTCTCTTCTGTCAAGAGGATGACGGCGTTTTTTTGCTTCTAAGCCAATCTGCGAGACTTTCTTCATGTGCTTTTGCGTCTTACCAGAGAACTTCAACTAAATTTATAAATAACACATTAAAGCTATGAACTTTACCTTATTTGTCACGATTATCGTGACGGGTCTGGCGTTTGTGGGTGTTGTCACGGTGTTGGCCAATCTGCTGGCACCGCGCAGCTTCAACGCGCAGAAGGATGAGGCTTTCGAGTGTGGTATTCCGACACGTGGAGGTGCATGGATGCAGTTCCGTATAGGCTACTACTTGTTCGCTATTCTCTTCCTTATGTTCGATGTGGAAACGATGTTCCTCTTTCCCTGGGCTGTGGTGATGAAAAGCCTTGGTCTGATGGGTTTGATGGTAGTCGGATTTTTCCTGTTTGTCTTAGTTCTGGGCTTGGCTTATGCCTGGAGGAAAGGAGCATTGAAATGGGAATGAAACTGAAAAGGCCCAAAATCAAGAACATTCCTTACGAGGAGTTCAATGACAACGAGACTTATGAGGAACTCGTTGCAGAGTTGAATAAAAACGGAGCCAATGTTGTTGTGAAGTCGCTCGACGATTTGATCAACTGGGGCCGTTCAAATTCGCTTTGGCCGCTGACGTTCGCTACGAGCTGTTGCGGTATCGAATTTATGGCAGTTTGTGCAGCTCGCTACGACATTGCTCGCTTTGGTTTTGAAGTGACACGTAACAGTCCTCGTCAAGCTGACGTAATCTTAGTGAATGGTACTATTACTTATAAGATGGCTCCTGTTCTGCGTCGTCTCTACGATCAGATGGCCGATCCTAAGTATGTCGTGGCTATTGGCGGTTGCGCTGTAGCCGGAGGTCCATTCACGAAATCTTATCACGTAGTGAAGGGTGTTGACGAAATCATCCCTGTTGATGTTTACGTCCCTGGTTGCCCTCCGCGTCCTGAAAGCTTCCTTTATGGCATGATGCAATTGCAGCGTATTGTGAAGGCCGAAAATTTCTTCGGTACTACCAATCGTAAGCAAAAAGATCCTATGAGTCGTTCTGAGATAGCAAAACAGGAAAGCGAAATTATTAAACAGGAAGAAGAGGCATGAGCGAATTAGAAGAAAAGAAAGTCCAGGCTCAACAGCCTGCGTCTGCTGCAAAACCTGCAGCTACTCGTCCTGCGGCTCCTTCTGCAGTTGCTGCTCCAGCCGCCCCTGCCGAGAATGAGATACATCCTCGCACAGTAACCATCGATGAATTCCACAGAGAAATGGAACGCCTCAAGGATGAGGAAAAGATGGACATGCTCGAACTCATTACGGGAGAAGACTGGCAAGAAGAAGGTCTCGGCTGTGTTTACAATCTTTGGTCAACAGATACGGGTAAGCGTGAGTATATCAAACTGGTGACAACGGATCGTGAAAATCCGTTCCTTCCGACAGTTTCTGATTTGTGGGAAATTGCCAATATATATGAGCGTGAAGTGTTCGATTTTTATGGTATCAAGTTCTTAGGTCATCCCGATATGCGCCGTGTCTTTTTGCGTGAAGACTGGGAAGGCTATCCTATGCGTAAGGACGATGAAACAGAGCAGAAAAATCCGCTACGTATGACCAATGAAGTGCTGTCTGACACGACAACGCAGTATGATCGAATGCCCGATGGTTCTATTAAGGAAACTACCAATGTGGTGTTTACACCAGAAGATTATATGGTTAACATTGGTCCGCAACACCCTTCTACTCATGGTGTGCTCCATTTCCGCGTGGCACTCGAGGGTGAGCGTATCAAGAAAATAGATCCAAAACTTGGCTATATTCACCGTGGTATTGAGAAACTCAATGAAACATACACCTATCCGCAAACATTGGCATTGACCGATCGTATGGATTATCTCGGAGCAACGCAAAGTCGCCATGCTCTCTGTATGACCATTGAGAAAGCAGCAGGAATAGAAGTGAGTGAGCGTGTTCAAGTTATCCGTACGATTATGGATGAGCTTCAGCGTCTCGACTCTCACATCCTCTTCTTCTCTTGCCTCTGTCAGGATATGGGTGCAACGTCTGCATTCCTTTATGGTTTCCGCGACCGCGAGATGATACTCGATATCTTCGAGGAAACTTGTGGTGGACGCCTTATCATCAATTATAATATGATTGGCGGTGTGAGCCATGATTTGCATCCTAATTTCCAGAAGCGCGTAAAAGAGTTTATTCCTAAGATGCGTCAAGGTATTAAGGAATACTACGATATCTTTATCAATAATGTCATCGCACGCAATCGTCTTATTGGCGTGGGCATCCTGACCAACGAACAAGTTCGCAACATGGGTGTGACAGGGCCTTCTGGCCGCGCATCAGGTTGGCACAATGACATTCGTAAACGTCAGCCTTATGCAGCCTATGACAAAGTTGAGTTCAATGAAGTTGTACGTACGGAAGGTGATAGCTACGCCCGACTGCTAAACCGTATAGACGAGATGGAAGAGAGTTTGCACATTATAGAACAACTTATCGATAACATCCCCGAAGGTACGTTCCAAGCAAAGACGAAGCCTATTATTAAAGTGCCTACAGGAACTTACTACAGCTGCGTAGAAGGTAGCCGTGGTGAATTCGGCGTATTCCTTGAGAGTAAGGGCGATAAGAGTCCGTACCGTTTACATTATCGTTCAACGGGTCTGCCACTTGTCAATGCAATGGATGTTGCTTGTCGCAACGAGTTGATTGCAGATATGATGGCAATTAACGGAACTCTCGATTACGTCGTACCAGACATTGACAGATAAATCTCATTTAATCCACAATTAATAATCAACGAAGAATCATTTGTGGGTAATGCCACGACGATTCATTGTATATTGTTAATTATTCATTTAAGCAATGAATTCAAATATTTTCGATTTAACTACTTGGACGACGGCGATCCACGATTGGCTGACGGAGTTTATCCCCGAATGGTCTGCCATCCTGCTGGAATCGATAGTTGTAGCGCTAATTATCATTACGCTCTACGCAGTCTTCGCCATTGCCCTCATTTATATGGAGCGTAAGGTCTGTGCCTTCTTCCAGTGCCGTCTCGGTCCGAATCGTGTCGGTAAATGGGGCTTGCTGCAGGTCTTCGGTGATGTATTCAAGATGCTCACCAAGGAAATTATCCGTATGCGTAAGTCGGATCGTTTCCTTCACGACTTAGCCCCATATCTGGTTGTAACAGCTTCTATGCTGACTTTCGCCTGCCTGCCCTGGAATAAGGGTGGCCAAGTCTTGGATTTTAATGTAGGCGTGTTCTTCTTTATTGCTGTTAGCGGTATCGGTGTCGTAGGTATTCTGATGGCGGGTCTTGGTTCTAATAGTAAGTATCCTATGATAGGTTCTATGCGCGCTGGAGCACAGCTCATCAGCTACGAGATTTCTATCGGTATAACTATGCTGACTATGGTGACCCTCTGTGGAACGATGCAAATCAGCGAAATTGTTCAGCAACAGGCTGACCAAGGTTGGAATATCGTTCGCGGACACATTCCTGCACTGATATCCTTCCTTATCTTCTTGATTGCTGGAAATGCAGAGTGTAATCGTGGTCCGTTTGACCTTCCAGAAGGTGAATCAGAATTGACTGCTGGTTATCACACGGAGTATTCTGGTATGCACTTCGGTTATTACTATTTGGCTGAATACTTGAACCTCTTTATCTGCGCTGCAATGGCCTCTACTATCTTCTTAGGTGGGTGGGCTCCGCTACATATTGCTGGTTTGGACGGCTTTAACGAGGTTATGAACTATATTCCTGGAATTGTATGGTTCGTGGGAAAAACGTTCTTTATCCTTGTATTGCTTTTGTGGGAACGTTGGACTTTTCCTCGTCTGCGTATCGACCACATCCTTTCACTTGAATGGAAGTATCTGATGCCTATTAGTCTTCTGAATCTTCTGCTCATGGCGCTTGTTGTGACATTGGGCTTGGGTATTAACGTGTAATCGAATTGTAACAATGAAAGAAAACTCATATTTACAAGGGCTGTTCGCTGGCGTTAAAACGCTCACTGTTGGTTTGAGAACCACAATGCGCGAACTTTTCACTAAAAAGATTACAGAACAGTACCCTGAAAATCGTAAGGAACTGGTTATGTTCGATCGCTTTCGTGGAAGTTTAGTAATGCCTCACGATGAGAATAATGAACATAAGTGCGTAGCCTGCGGACTCTGTATGATCAATTGCCCAAACGATACCATTACCGTTGTGAGCAAGATGATTGAAACAGAGGATGGAAAGAAGAAGAAGGTGCTGGATAAGTATATCTATAATCAGGGTATTTGTATGTACTGCGAAATCTGTACACGCGTTTGTCCTCACGATGCCATCACTTTTGATCAAAGTTATGAAACTGCAGTGTTTGACCGTGCAAAACTTATCAAGCAGCTCAATCAGCCAGGTAGCAAGTGTAAAGAACGCAAGCCTGTGGCTCGTCCAGCTGTGGCAAAGCCTGCAGCTCCAGTAGCTCCAAAACCAGAAGCTCCAGCCGCTTCATCAACAGAAACAGCGGCCGCTAATAATTAAAAATCAAATCAAACAATGGATTCCCATAATATAATGTTCATCATTTTGGCAGCTATTATTGCTTGCTCTTCTTTGGCCTGCGTGCTATCGAAGAGTATCATCCGTGCTGCCACCTACCTGTTCTTTGCTCTTTTGGGTACGGCAGGTCTGTACTTCCTGATGGGCTACACCTTCCTTGGTTCTGTCCAGGTCATGGTTTATGCCGGTGGCGTTGTTGTGCTGTACGTCTTTGCCATCCTGCTGACAAGAGGAAAGAAGGATCGACTGAGCGAGAATACGAAGACAAAGATATTTGCTTCAGCTCTCCTGAGTCTGGTGGGATTTGGTATAGTTCTCTTTGCCATCTTTAAGCAAGAGTTCCTTGCCAGTTCCCTGGATGCCCCTGACGAGAATGTTCTTCCAATCAAGGAAGTAGGTGTTTCTATGCTCTCAACGGACTTCAATGGTTATTTGCTTCCTTTTGAGGCTGTATCCGTTCTGCTCCTTGCTTGCATTGTAGCAGCGTTGCTCATTGCCCGTAAACGATAAAACGAAAGACAGCTATGATTGAATTAAATTATATCCTCATCGTTTCTGCCATTATGATGTTTGCTGGCATCTTTGGATTTCTTACCCGCCGCAGCACATTGGCAATCCTTCTATCCATCGAATTGATGCTAAATTCTGCGGATATCAACTTCGCAGTATTCAACCGCATGCTCTACGGACAAAGCGGTAATACGGAAGGTTTCTTCTTCACGCTTTTCTCCATCGCCATTACGGCTGCTGAAAGCGCTATCGCCATCGCCATCATGGTCAATATCTACCGTTTAATCAAGGATACGTCTGTTGACAAGCTCACAAAGATGAAATGGTAAAAGACTTTTAATGCACAATGGAAACTCAATTTTTATATACAATTCTGATTCTGGCATTGCCTTTTTGCTCTTTTCTCTTTTTGGGACTCTTCGGTCACAAATTGAGCCATAAGGTTGCTGGACTTATTGGTACAACTAGCTTGGGACTTGTCTTCTTGCTTTCGCTCTACACTGCCTTTGAGTACTTCTTTGGCATTGGACGCAACGCACAAGGCATATATCAAGCTTTAGTGCCATACAATATGACGTGGTTGCCTCTCGGCAATCTTCACTTCGATATGGGTGTCCTGTTAGACCCGATTTCGGTGATGATGCTTATCGTCATCTCTACGGTGTCTTTCATGGTACACATTTATTCTTTTGGTTATATGCATGGAGAGCGTGGATTTCAGCGTTATTACGCCTATCTGAGTCTCTTTACCATGTCTATGCTTGGCCTCGTTGTCGCTACAAATATCTTCCAGATGTATCTTTTCTGGGAGCTTGTAGGTGTATCTTCTTATTTGCTCATTGGTTTCTTTTATACTGAAAAGCCCGCAATTGCAGCTAGTAAGAAAGCATTTATTGTGACACGTTTTGCTGACCTATTCTTCCTCATTGGTATTCTTATTTATGGTTTCTATGCACAAACCTTTAGTTTCAGTTTTGTTGAAACAGGTAGCGTGCGTGAATTTGCAGGTGCAGCCTTTATGCTGCCCACAGCTTTGTTCCTTATGTTCATTGGTGGTGCAGGTAAGAGTGCTATGTTCCCACTCCATATTTGGCTTCCTGATGCAATGGAGGGCCCAACGCCTGTTAGTGCACTGATTCATGCTGCAACCATGGTCGTTGCTGGTGTTTACCAGGTGGCACGTATGTTCCCTCTTTGGATTGCCTATGCTCCCGACACTCTTCATATTGTGGCTTGGGTTGGAGCATTTACAGCTTTCTATGCTGCGGCAGTTGCTTGCGCACAGAGTGACATTAAGCGTGTCTTGGCTTTCTCTACTATCTCTCAGATAGCTTTCATGATGGTGGCTTTGGGAGTTTGCATGCCTCTGCCTAGTGGAGCAAGTCCTGAATTGATCAACCATGAATTTAGTATCGGTTATATGGCAAGTATGTTCCATCTCTTCACCCATGCTATGTTCAAGGCAACACTATTCCTCTGTGCTGGTTGCCTTATCCATGCAGTTCATAGTAATGAAATGAGTGCAATGGGGGGGATGCGTAAATATATGCCAATCACTCATTGGACATTCCTTATCGCTTGCTTGGCAATCTCAGGTATTCCTCCTTTCTCAGGCTTCTTCTCGAAGGATGAGATTTTGGAAGCTAGCTTCGCTTATAGTCCAGTGATGGGCTGGGTGATGACAGGTATTGCTGCTATGACAGCGTTTTATATGTTCCGCCTTTACTATGGTATCTTCTGGGGAACAGAGAACAAAGAACATCATGCCGAATGCCATCCGCATGAGAGTCCTTTGGCAATGACTTTCCCACTTTTGTTCCTCACAGCTATTACGCTAGTAGCTGGTTTTATTCCTTTTGGAAAGATTATTTCTGCTGATGGATTCGCGTACGACTTCCTAGCACATTTCAACTGGCTCTTGGGTGCCAAGAGCTGTGTCATCGCACTTGTCTCTATTGGTCTTGCCACTTGGATTTACAAGGGAGAGAAACAACCTGTTGCTGATAAAATGCAGAATGCAGCACCGCATCTCCATCGTTGGGCATATAAGCGTTTCTATTTAGATGAAGTCTACCAGTTCATTACGCACCGCATCATCTTCAAGTACATCTCTGGAACTATCGCTAAGTTTGACCGTAAATATATTGACGGTTTCTTCAACTTCTTGGCTTGGGGAACTCACGAACTAGGTTTCCAAATTCGTGGTTTCCAGAGTGGTTCTATTCAGAAGTATGCGTTTATATTCTTCTTGGGTGCTCTCGCCCTGTTATTAGTTATGATCCTCTAAAACTGACAGATATATGAATTTCTTATCAATATTTGTACTGATTCCTCTGCTCATGCTGCTCGGTTTATGGCTAGCAAGAGATCAAAAAAGTATTAGAGGCGTGATGGTAGCGGGTAGTACCTGCTTGCTCATCCTTTCTGCTGTCCTCACAGTGCTCTTCCTTCAAGAACGAGCTGCTGGTAATACGGCAGAAATGTTGTTCACCGCCTCTTTCGATTGGATTACACCATTGCACATTAAGTACTCCGTCGGAGTCGATGGAATCTCTGTTGCAATGCTGTTGCTCTCCTCCGTCATCGTGTTTACAGGAACGTTTGTTTCTTGGCACATGAACAAGGAATACTTCTTGTGGTTCACACTGCTGAGTGCAGGTGTTTATGGTTTCTTCATTTCCATCGACATGTTCGCCATGTTTATGTTCTATGAAGTAGCTCTTATCCCGATGTATTTGCTGATTGGTGTGTGGGGCACAGGTCCTAAAGAATATGCAGCCATGAAGCTGACACTCATGCTTATGGGCGGTTCTGCTTTCCTCATGTGTGGTATCTTTGGTATCTTCTATGGAGCAGGTGGCCAGACAATGGATATTCTCGACATTGCCCATCAGCAGAATGGTGCTCACTTAATCGACATTGCCCAGCAGCATATTTGGTTCCCGCTAACCTTTGCCGGTTTCGGTGTTCTCGGTGCACTGTTTCCTTTCCATACTTGGAGTCCTGACGGTCACGCTTCTGCGCCAACGGCAGTGTCTATGTTGCACGCAGGTGTATTGATGAAGCTTGGTGGCTACGGCTGTTTCCGCATCGCTATGTTCCTCATGCCGCAAGGAGCACAGGACTTAGGCTGGATTTTCCTCGTACTAACGGGTATCTCAGTTGTCTATGGTGCCTTCTCAGCTTGTGTTCAAACCGACTTAAAGTATATCAATGCTTACTCTTCAGTGTCTCACTGCGGCTTGGTGCTCTTCGGCATTCTGATGGTGAACCAAGTAGCGGCTACTGGTGCAGTCTTGCAGATGCTTTCTCACGGTCTGACTACAGCTCTCTTCTTTGCCCTCATTGGTATGATCTATGGCCGCACGCATACACGTGATATCCGTGAGATGAGCGGTTTGATGCGGATTATGCCGTTCCTCTCTGTATGCTATGTGATAGCTGGTTTGGCTAATCTCGGTCTTCCAGGCTTCAGCGGCTTTGTTGCAGAAATGACCATCTTTGTTGGTTCCTTTGCTAATGCCGACACGTTCCATCGTGTGCTGACTATTGCAGCCTGCACTAGCATTGTTGTCACAGCTGTCTATATTCTTCGCCTTGTTGGTAAAATCCTTTATGGAGTTTCCACTAATGAAGAACACTTGAAGCTTGACGATGCTCATTGGGAAGAACGTTTCGCTGTTATCTGCCTCATCGCTACGATTGCAGCCCTCGGTTCTGCTCCGTGGTGGGTAAGTAATATGATAAATTCTGGTGTAGCTCCAGTCGTAGAACATATTACAGCCTTTGCCGCCAATACGAATCTCAATCCGTTCATGTAATCTCTTAAAGAATAAAAACAGACAATGGATTATTCACAATTCTTACATATGCCCGAGGAGGCAAGCCTTTTGGCTGTCATTCTTATCCTCTTTTTGGCCGACTTGTTTATGTGCAAAGAGCCTAAGGAAGGGGAGACCATTAGCCAGAAGCCCTCAGCTATCAACTATGTAGCTATAGGCCTTCTCTCTATTCATACACTCATCAACCTGTTGCCCTGTTGCAATGGTAGTATGCAGGCAACAGAAGCCTTTGGCGGAATGTACCAGCATACGCCGATGATGACTGTTATTAAGTCGGTACTTAATATTGGAACACTTGTGGTGTTTCTGATGGCTAATAGTTGGTTGCGTCGCCCAGAGAACATTGTTAAGCAAGGCGAGTTCTATCTCGTTACGCTATTCACGTTGCTCGGTATGTACTTTATGATCAGTAGCGGGCACTTCTTGATGTTCTTCATCGGCTTGGAGTTGGCCAGTGTACCTATGGCAGCTCTCGTAGCTTACGATAAGTATCGCTATGAGAGTGCAGAAGCGGGTGCCAAGTTCATTTTGTTGGCACTCTTCTCCAGCGCACTTCTTGTCTATGGTCTTTCGCTCATCTATGGTGCCACTGGTACGCTCTACTATAGCAGTGTGGGTGCTCTCTTCTCTGGTGATACGCTTCTCAGCGTTATTGGTCTAACGTTTTTCCTTTCAGGTATGGGCTTCAAAATTAGTTTGGTACCATTCCATCTTTGGACAGCTGATACCTATCAGGGGGCGCCGACCGTAGTAACAGCCTATCTTAGTGTTATCTCAAAAAGTAGTGCTGCTTTCGTTCTCTTTACGGTTCTCGTGAAGGCTTTTGCAGGCGACTCTTTGATGGCCGAGTGGAACACAGGTCTCTATTGGATTATCATCGCTTCTATCACGTTGGCAAATATCTTTGCCATTCAGCAGCAAAATCTAAAGCGCTTCATGGCCTTCTCTGCCATCTCCCAAGCTGGTTATATCGTACTCGGCATTATGGGAGGGACGGCTCAGGGCATGACATCCATCGTGTTCTATATCCTCGTCTATATGGTAGCCAACTTAGGTGCTTTCGCTGTTATCAATGTGATTGAACAAAACAGCGGAAAGATTCGTATCGACGACTACGACGGACTTTATGAAACAAATCCACACTTGAGCTTCATCATGACGCTTTGCCTCTTCAGTTTGGCAGGTATTCCGCCTTTTGCAGGTATGTTCTCTAAGTTCTTCATCTTTATGGCAGCGTTCAATGCAGGCTACCACTGGCTTGTACTGATAGCTTTGATTAACACAGTTCTTTCACTCTACTATTACTTGTTGATTGTAAAGGCCATGTATATCAAGAAGAATGAACATCCTATAGCTCAGTTCCAATCTGATGGCTATACGCGTGTAGCTCTCGTTATCTGTACAGCAGGTGTTATCGTGCTGGGTATCGGTGGTGTTTTCTATAACTATATTGACACACTTTCCTACGGCATCGATAAGATGCTTGGAGCACTCTAATAAGTGTAAACTTCTATCTTTAGCGGCTTTTCTTACAATAAGGGAAGCCGCTATTTTTTTATGCAATAAAATAATAGTATATTGCGCCTTGAATCAGAAAAAGAACATCAATAGTATGGAAAAGAAAAGATATGTAGTGGGATTAGGCGAACTACTTTGGGATTTGCTCCCTTCAGGCAAACGTTTGGGCGGTGCTCCTGCAAATTTTGCCTATCATGTTTCTCAATTTGGTTTGAAAGGCTTGGCTATAAGCGCTGTGGGGCAAGATGCTTTAGGAGAAGAAACTATTCAAGAACTAGAGCGTAAACAGCTTCTTGCATATATTGAAAGGGTTGGATATCCTACGGGGCGAGTGAATGTACAACTTGATGAAGCTGGTATTCCCCTTTACGATATTCAGCAGGATGTGGCTTGGGATAATATCCCTTTTACAGAGAAACTCCGTGAGATTGCAGAAAATACCCAAGCCGTTTGTTTCGGTTCTTTAGCTCAGCGTAGTCCGCAAAGTCGTGTTGCCATTCAAGCTTTTTTGGCATCTCTGCCTGCCGATGATGACGTTCTTCGTATTTATGATATAAATCTCCGCACTCCCTTCTATAGTAAAGAAGTTGTAGATTTGTCTCTTTCTGCTGCAAATGTTCTTAAGGTTAACGATGAAGAATTGCCCATCCTAGCTAATTATTATAATCTCCCCCAAATATCTCCATTGGAGCAGTGTGAGCTTCTTCGTCAGCGTTTTAATCTGCGCCTTGTTATTTATACTTGTGGAGCAAATGGCAGTTATGTCATCTCTGAAGAAGGCGTATCTTCCCAACCCACGCCAAAAGTTTCAGTCGTCGATACTGTTGGAGCTGGAGATAGTTTTACCGCTTCTTTCTGTGCAGCGCTTATCAATGGTTCTCCAATCTCAGAAGCTCATGCTATTGCTGTTAAAGTATCCGCTTTTGTATGTACTCAGCAAGGCGCAATGCCTATTCTGCCTCGCGACTTATTGAGTTAACAGCAAGAAAAAATTATAAGAAAGAGAAGATTGAGGCATATATTATGTTGTCTCTCTATTTCTCTTTCTTTTTATTTTAGCGAAGAAATTGGCTATTGAATATCTAATTTTATATTTTGTCACTAGGAGTATTGTAGTGTTACAGATGAATTCAATAGATTCTCGCTGATTGCTCTTTTTCTTTTGAGTATGCTCGTTTTTGTGCCAAATAGCGAAAAAATGAATACGCTTATTAAGATATTCATTCTAATATTGTAACTTTGCCTACATAGAAATACCTAATAAATATATTCACACACAACTCTATGAAATTTTTCAAAGTTCTTGCTATCGCCGTTTTGGCGGTACTTTCGTCTGGGCAGATGAATGCCCAGTCCACGTCTCCTTCTACGAAGTGGCATTGGAATGAAGGGCAGATTGTACTTGACACTCCTGCTCGCCCTGCTGGCCAACAGTCGGCTTTAGGCTTGACAGTTCCCAAAATTCAGAATGTGCGTGTTGCTTTTGTAGGCTTAGGGATGCGTGGACCTGGTGCTGTTGCACGCTGGACATATATTCCTGGTGTAGAAATTGTTGCATTGTGCGACTATGAACAGAAGCGCGCAGAACGTTGCCAAGAATATCTTAAAAAGGCAAATCTTCCGCCAGCGTCCATCTATTTTGGTGCAGAAGGTTACAAGGAACTTTGCAAACGTCCCGATATTGATCTTGTTTATATTGCAACTGACTGGGATCACCATTTCCCCGTGGCTAAGTTTGCTATGGAGAATGGAAAGAATACGGCTATTGAAGTACCTTCTGCTATGAATGTTGAACAGTGTTGGGATCTTATCAACTTAGTTGAGAAAACTCGCAAACATTGTATGATTCTTGAGAACTGTTGCTACGACTGGTTTGAAATGAATACTTTGAATATGGCACAGCACGGAGTTTTCGGTGAATTGCTCCATGGACAAGGTGCTTATATTCATAACCTAGATGATTTTTGGAATGCATATTGGAAGAATCCTGAGAAATCTCCTAAATTAGGCTGGCGTATGCAGTATAATATGGAGAATCGTGGCGATGTCTACGCTACTCACGGTCTAGGTCCTGTGGCACAAGCTTTCGACATTCATCGTGGTGACCGCATGAAAACACTTGTTGCAATGGACACTAAACCTGTTCATGGTCCTAACTATGTGGAAGCTAAGACAGGTGTTCGCCCAACAAATTTCCGCAATGGTGATCATACTACAACACTGATTCGTACAGAGGAAGGAAAGGTTATTGAGGTTCAGCACCAAGTGATGAATCCGCGCCCTTACGACCGCCTCTATCAACTCTCTGGTACGAAAGGTTTTGCCAATAAATATCCTGTTGAAGGTTACGCTCTTGATGCGAAGAGCTTGAAAGAAGCTGGTGTTGCTCCTAAGGTAGACAATCTCTCTTCTCACTCTTTCATGTCGGACGCAGAAAAAAAGACTCTTGAAGAGAAATATCAGTCGCCCATTCTGAAGAAGTATGGCAAGATGGCCAAAGAAGTTGGTGGTCATGGAGGTATGGACTTCATCATGGATAGTCGTCTTGTTTACTGTTTGCAAAATGGTTTGCCTCTCGATATGGACGTTTACGACCTTGCCGAATGGTGTGCTTTGGCTGAACTCGGAACTCTTTCTCTCGATCATAATTCTGCTAGCGTTGCTTTCCCCGACTTTACGCGTGGACATTGGAATGATGTGAAAGGTTATAAACATGCTTTCGCTCCTGCTGCACAAGAAGATGCAGCGGCTCAACTTGCTACTGCTATCACCAATGCACAAAAGGCTATTGCTGCTAAGGCTTGGGCAGATTATGAGAAGGCAACTACGGTTGAAGCCAAGAATGCTGTTAGCACAAAGGCTGTGGCCAACGTGCAGAAGGCAGTTGCTAAATTGCTGAAGAAGACAAAATAAGTCTACAGCCACATATAATTATACGTTAAATGCGTCCACTACAGAAGTAGTGGGCGTTTTTTGTTGCGATGATAGATGAGTGCGTGGAAAAATTTTGTATCGCTTTGCGCACCACAAGTATTCACGCAAACTTCTTTCTTTTGATTTTTGCTCTGTACCGAGGAGATAAAAATATCCTTATTGTGTCAGCCGACGCAATAAGGATGTCAGCTGACATCCTTATTGTAATCAAAAATACAATAAGGGGATTTGTGGGGAGGTTACAATGATTGAGTCCCCTAATGCCTTTTTTTGTGCGCGCAAGTGCTCTGAAGTAATATGTTCTGAAGATGGAGAAAATCTGTCATTTGGCTTTTCAGCTTTTAGCAAAGAACGGAAAGGTTTGTCTTGTGGCGGAAATATTGTATTTTTGTCATCACAAAATACGTATTTTGATATGTCAGACAAAATTTATCTCACTGGCGACCGTCCAACGGGTCGCCTTCATATTGGACACTATGTAGGGTCTCTTCGCCGTCGCGTAGAGATTCAGAACACTGATGATTATAAGGATTTCTATGTGTTTATCGCAGATGCTCAGGCATTGACCGATAATATGGATAATCCAGAAAAGGTTCGCCAAAACGTGATAGAGGTAGCCTTGGACTATCTGAGTGTTGGCTTAGACCCCAATAAAGTCACAATTTTTATCCAGAGTCAGATTCCTGAGCTCACTGAACTATCCTTCTATTATATGGACCTCGTTACTGTGAGTCGTTTGCAACGTAATCCAACAGTGAAGACAGAAATCTCTATGCGTGGTTTTGATTCAAGTATTCCCGTTGGGTTTTTTACTTATCCCATTTCTCAAGCAGCTGATATAACGGCATTTAAGGCTACACATGTGCCGGTGGGAGAAGATCAGAAGCCCATGCTTGAGCAAGCCACAGAGATTGTGCGTCGCTTCAATTATATCTATGGTGAGACTCTCGTTGAGCCACAGATAATTCTACCAACAAATGCAGCTTGTTTGCGTTTGCCAGGAACAGATGGTAAGGCTAAGATGTCAAAGAGTCTTGGAAATTGTATCTATTTGAGCGAAGATCCTAAGGACATGAAGAAAAAAATCATGTCGATGTATACAGATCCCGAACACTTGCGCGTGGAAGATCCAGGACATATTGAAGGAAATACAGTCTTTACTTATCTCGATGCTTTTTGCCGACCTGAACATTTTGAGGAGTTCTGGGCCGATTATAAGAATCTCGACGAAGTGAAAGAACATTACCAACGTGGTGGATTGGGAGATGTGAAGGTGAAAAAGTTCCTTAACAATATCTTACAAGCAGAGTTAGAACCTATGCGGTTGCGTCGTGCTGAATTTGAAAAAGATATTCCAGCCGTCTACGAGATGTTACGCAAGGGAACAGAGCGCGCTCGTGAAGCTGCTGCAGCAACGCTTTCTGAGGTAAAACATGCAATGAAAATAAATTATTTCGACGATCTAGCTCTTATTGAAGAACAAGCAAAGCGTTATGCAAAATAATTTTGCAGGCTAACTCTTTGAGAGTTCGAATATTCTTCTTAACTTTGCACCCCGAAACGCATAGAATGCGTCAGCTGAAAAGAACGAAACAAAAAATAAAAAAGACAAAATAAAAATGAAACGTACATTCCAGCCCCACAACAGAAAGAGAAACAACAAGCATGGTTTCCGTCATCGTATGCAGACCGCTAACGGTCGTCGCGTGCTAGCTTCACGTCGTCGTCATGGCCGTAAGAAGCTCACTGTTTCTGACGAAGTTCATGGTAAGAAGTAATTCTCTTTTTGAGATTTTGAGATTTACGAGAGAGGCAAAGGCTTCTCTCGTTTTTTTATAGTATCTTTGCAATAGATTGGGGGAGATTATGCCCCATAAGTCAAAGATAACATCGCCCATGACGATTAAGGAGTTTTTCAAGAAAGTTTGCAGCAAAAGCATTATAGGTAACATGCTAGCAATGTTGCTGCTCACTGTGTTGCTGATAGTAGGTGTTTCTTCTTTCCTTGTGATTTATACACGCCACGGACAAGAAGTGACAGTTCCTGATTTGCGCGGTAAGAGTTATGATGTGGCCGTGGCAGAACTCAACGACATGGGACTCAAGGCGGAAGTTCGAGACACGGGCTATGTTCGTACATTGCCTCCTAATTCTGTTTTGGATCAATCCATCCGTCCGGGTGAAAAAGTAAAAGCTGGACGCATCATAGAGTTTACTATCAATGCGGCTTCAGCGCGTGCTGTTGCTATCCCCGATATTGCCGACAACTGTTCCCTTCGTGAGGCCGAGGCTAAACTGCGAGTTATGGGCTTCAAACTGACAGCTCCGAAATATGTTACAGGTGATAAAGATTGGGTTTATGGCATTGAGGTGAATGGTCGAAACGTTGTGAAAGGGCAGAGAGTGTCAGTTGATGTTCCGCTTACGCTTGTTGTGGGTGACGGGAATGTCCAAGACGAGTATAATGGTAACGACAGTCTTGACTATGTTATCAATGGACCAAGCGAAGAAGAGCTCAAAGCAATGCGTTCGCTCTATGAAGATAACAATTACGATTCAATCCATATTTCCGAATGACGGCCTTTTCAGGAGAAATAGAGGATACGCTTCTCCCAGATATGCTGGATGGAGATACTAAAGGTCTTCTCGATGAACCAGAAGACGACTCGATGGGGGGAGGCCTTTACGAGCATTTCCGCGTGGTTGCCGATAAAGGTCAGCAACTGCTGCGTGTGGATAAGTTCCTAATGATTCATCTGCCCGATACTTCTCGCAATCGTATTCAGTTGGCAGCTAAGGCGGGTTTTATTCACGTCAACCAGAAGCCTGTAAAAAGCAATTATCGTGTAAAACCATTCGATGTAGTTACACTGCTTCTTGACCATCCTCGATATGAAAATAAAATAGAGCCCGAGGATATTCCGCTTGATATTATCTATGAAGATAGCGAATTGATGGTGGTCAATAAGCCAGCAGGCCTTGTGGTCCATCCAGGGTGGGGAAACTACACCGGAACTCTTGTGAACGCCATTGCCTGGCATTTGCGCGACGACGCCAATTATGACCCCAATGATCCAGGGGTGGGACTCGTTCATCGAATTGATAAAGATACCAGCGGACTTCTTGTCGTGGCCAAAACGCCCGATGCCAAGACCAAACTGGGATTACAATTCTTTAATAAAACAACGCGCCGCCGCTACAATGCCCTTGTTTGGGGGAATATCCAAGAGGAAGAAGGAACGATAGTTGGTAATATTGCCCGGAATCCGAAAGATCGTTTGCAGATGGCAGTATTCCCTCCCGAGTCGGAAATAGGTAAGCACGCCGTTACTCATTATCGCGTGTTGGAACGTTTTGGCTACGTCACGCTTGTAGAATGTATTCTTGAAACGGGGCGAACTCATCAGATACGGGCCCACATGAAACATTTGGGACATCCACTCTTTAGCGATGAACGCTATGGAGGCGATAAAATTTTGCGTGGAACACAGTCGAGCAGTTATAATAGTTTTATCCGCAACTGCTTTGAAATCTGTCCGCGTCAAGCTCTTCATGCCCGCACGCTTGGTTTTAAGCATCCCACAACGGGGCAAGAATTGGATTTTACGTCCGAAATGCCTATTGATATGGCCCAGCTCCTAGAGCGATGGCGGACGTATTTCAAAGGAATTAAGTAAACGTACAAGATAGCAATGAAAAAAGTTATTGCAATTGTAGCCGGAGGTTACTCCTCTGAGCATGATGTCTCTCTGCGTAGTGCAGAAGGGATTCTGTCTTTCATGGACAACGGAAAATATGATAGCTACGTTGTCGATATAGAAAAGAACAAATGGACAGCACGTTATGGTGATGAACTTTGTCCAATCAACCGCAGCGATTTCTCCTTTACGGCCAGTGATGGTCAACATAAGTTCGATTTTGCATACATAACGATTCATGGAACACCAGGTGAAAACGGTATTCTTCAAGGCTATTTTGATTTAATAGGAATACCTTATTCAACGAGTGATGTACTTATTGAGTCGATGACTTTTAATAAGTTTGCCTTAAACAACTTTCTTCGCTCTTTCCCAGAACTGCATATATCAGACAGTATCATGGTGCGTAAAGGCGAAGCAATGCCTGTGGAGGCGGACATCATAAATCGCTTGGGACTGCCGTGTTTTGTAAAACCCAATGCAGGCGGCAGCAGCTTCGGTGTAACAAAGGTGAAAACTGCTGAAGCCCTCATACCGGCCGTCGAGAAAGCAATGCACGAAAGCGATGAGGTACTGATTGAAAAGATTATGGTGGGCACTGAAATCACTTGTGGCGCGTACAAACAAGGCGGTGAAGTCGTGACTTTCCCTATCACAGAAGTAGTGACCAGCCAAGAGTTCTTCGACTACGATGCGAAGTATAATGGAAAAGTTAGTGAAATCACGCCAGCCCGCATCGCCGATGAAACTGCGAAACGCGTAAGTGAGATGACGAAGCACATCTATAAAATTCTTGGCTGCTATGGCCTCATTCGTATTGACTATATTTTGTCGGGCGAAGCAGGTAACGAACAAATCAACATGCTTGAGATAAACACAACTCCAGGTATGACCGCTACTAGCTTTATTCCGCAGCAGATACGTGCAGCAGGGCGTAAGCCGGGAGATGTCCTCTCCGAGATAATCGAAGGTAAATTCTAATTATCAACATATCGGCTCCATGCCAACAACTTTTAAATATTTGTTGGCTTGGAGCTGTCTTTCTTAAACCCGAAACAACATGGAAACACCTGCAGAATATGACGACATTCGCTGCTATGAAGCGAAAGATTTGAAAGCTACTTTCGATGCGTTGCTCGCTGACGAACAGTTCTGCGGCATCCTGCAACAACTCTTTCCCAAAACATCTTTTGAACAGCTCAAAGCCGGGCTCTATTCATGTAAAGACGTTCTTGATTTCCAAGAGAAATTTGTCTATGCGTACATAGATGATTTGATGAGCAAGGTAAGTTTGGGCTATGATCTCGACTGTGGTGAAATAGAAGATAAACATAAAGCTTACACGTTTATTTCTAACCATCGAGATATAGTTTTAGACCCCGGACTTTTGGCTATGTTGCTTATCAAGAATGGTTTTTCCACAACGCAAGAAATAGCAATCGGTGATAATCTCCTCATTTTTCCTTGGATAAAGCATTTGGTACGTCTTAATAAAGCTTTTATCGTTCAGCGTAGCCTAGGTCTTCGTGAAATGCTTGCAGCCAGTAAAAAGATGAGTCGCTATATGCACTTTGTCATTCGCGAGAAGCAGAACCCTATTTGGATTGCACAACGCGAAGGGCGCGCCAAGGACAGTAACGACCATACCGCTGAAGCCGTCTTAAAAATGGTGGCTATGGGAGGAACAGGGACTCCGCTGGGTAATTTGAAAGAAATGAACATTGTACCGATGAGTCTATCTTACGAATATGATCCCTGCGACTATCTTAAAGCCCAAGAGTTCCAGTTGAAGCGAGACAACGCAGATTTTAAGAAGAGTAGGCAGGACGATTTACTAAATATGCAAACAGGAATTCTCGGCTTTAAGGGACACGTTCATTTTGTTATGGGAACGCCTATCAATGATTGGTTGGACGAACTGGAAGATGCTCCTAAAGGACAATTCTTTGGTGAAATCGCCCAGCGTATGGATCGCGAAATCTATCGTAACTATCGTTTGTTCCCAGGTAATTATGCAGCTGCGGATCTTCTTCGTGGAAATTCTGACCATGCTACTCATTACTCAGCAGACGAGAAAGCTCATTTTGAGAAATACTTGAAAGGGCAGTTGGCAAAGATAGACATACCTAACAAGGATGAGGCCTTTCTGCGTGACCGTATACTGGAAATGTATGCTAATCCGGTTTTTAATCATGAAAGCGTGCTTTAGTGCACTTCTGCTGTTCTGCACCTTGTTGTCGGCATGTTCCGACGAAGCGGACAGACCTTTACAAAATTATGAGCAAGGACTGGTTGAGGCTCTATCACGAGGGGATAAAACGATTTCGCAAATAGTCTTAGATAATGGCGATACCCTTGCGGTGACCAATCGGATAATGGTGGCACAACCTGCTTCAACTATTCGAGCCTATGCGCTTTATGTGCGTGCGAATAAGACGGTTGAACTGATGCGCCTTTCGCCAGTATTGACCTGTTCCGTTCAGCAAATGCCAGATACAGTCCTCCGAACTGATGCGCTACTACTACGATCGATGTGGTTGAGCCATCGATATCTCAACTTCTTTGTGTCGCTGCCCACTGGGCCTGCAAAGCGCAGTCATTATCTGGGGATTGTTGATAAAGGCTTTTCAGAGAATGAAGCGCACACGCAGACGCTGAATTTGCAACTCTTTCATTATCAGAATGGAGACGGAAAGGCTTACTATCGTGATACTTATTTTTCTTGTCGTCTTGATTCTTATCTCCCACGCCTCTCGAGGGGGGACAGTATCCGCTTGTTCTACAGGGATGAGAAAGGTAGGCAGACCTCAATAACGCAAGCTTATTGATTCAATCTTTTAGACAGTAGCTTCTTTAAGTACTGTCATTTTTAATTAAACAACCAGAACTGAATGGATTTTCATCCTATAGAATTAACTGATCGCGAACAAATCCAACAGATTGTTCGTGAGAGCGAATGTCGAAATTGTGATCTCAACTTCTTGAATTTGATGAGTTGGCGTTTTCTTTATGATACGCAAGTGGCTTATCATGGTGATTGGCTGCTTTTCCGTTTCAAGGCAGAGGGGCATAATGCTTATTTAGCCCCCGTGGGACATGGTGATTGGGCTGCTGTTGTTGGCGATTTGCTCGAAGATGCTCGTCAGCAGGACGCTCCTTTTTTGATGTTGGGCTGCCCAGAAGTTCAGTTGGGCTATATTAATGCAGCCATGCCCGATTATTTTTATGCCACGGCCGACCGTAGTTATACCGACTACATTTATCATCGTGAATCGTTGGCCACATTGGCAGGAAAGAAGCTTCAGCAAAAGCGCAATCATGCCAATAAGTTTGAAAAACTCTATCCTAATTATGAATATCTTCCTCTCACTCCTGAGTTTATTCCTGAGTGTTTAGCACTCCGCGAACAATGGGAGGAGGAGAAAGACAATGTTCCTTCTGGGCGTCTCTCCGCTGATGCCGAGCGACGCAGTATTGAGTATGTTTTTTCCCATTGGGAAGAGTTGGGAGCCATTGGTGGTGTGCTCCGTATAGAGGGGAAAATCATCGCTTTCACTTACGGCGGCCCTGTCAATTACGATACTTTTGACACTTGTGCAGAGAAGGTAGATTTCAACTTCGAAGGAGCTTTTGCTATGATCAATCGCGAATTTGCGCGCCACTTACCGGAACAATTTGTCTATATAAATCGGGAAGAAGATTTAGGTCTTCCAGGCTTACGCCGCTCAAAGGAGAGCTATCGTCCGGCTTTTTTGCTTAATAAATTTACCGTTATGGAGCGACATCCAATGAAGATGGATTAAATTTGCACACATCTATTCATCGTAAAAATAATTCTTTCGATATGCTTCTTACTCCTGAAGAACTCAAACAACAGACTCGCGAACTTTGGAAAACTTGTTTTCCAACAGATAGCGAAGAGTTTCTAGATATTTATTTTGAGGATAAATATACCGATGCCTCCAATATAACACGCCGCGAGGGAACCCAAGTGGTTGCTGCAGGACAGTTGTTGCCCTATAGTATGAACTTCTACGGCAGCACTGTTCATACAGGTTATTTCAGTGGGGTAGGCACCTTGCCCGAGTATCGTGGGTATGGATTGGCTTCACAGATTATTAGTGAGGGCCATCGTCGACTCTATGAGCAAGGAGGCGTTTTGAGTTTTCTCATTCCTGGTAGTGAAGAACTACGCCATTTCTACGAACGGCCGCAGCATGGTGCTTTTTGGACCTCTACTTTCCGTGCAGAAGTGGAGCTTACGCCCACGGGCGAAGAAGATGCTCACATCGTGATTGAGGAGCCCGAAGAATGGGGAGAGAATCTTTATGTCTATTACCAACAACGCTGTCGTACTTATCCTTTTATTTTTAAATCATCTCTGAACGATTTTTTTGCATCCTTAGAGACTTGCGATTTAGAGGGAGGATTTGTTCTTGTGGCTCGTAATAAGTCGCGGATTGTTGGTTTGTGCTGGGGTGTACAAGAGTCCGACGGCCGCGTGATGCTGCGCGACATTGTGGTGAGTGACTATCGAGTTCAGAACCTCTTTGTGACGTACCTCTGTCGTAAGTATGCAGTGGAGCACATCTACGATCGTGGTGCTTGCGCGGGAGCCATAAAGGGAGCACAACCTTATGCTATGGCTCGTGTTGTTAATGTTGTTAAATTCTTCAAGACCATTTTGCTCCAGCATCCTGGTTTTGAGCTGAGCATTGGTATTGATGGCGATCTCGATGTGCCTGAAAACAACGGATTTTATATGCTGCGTGGCGGAGAAGTCTTTATTGTAGAAGATCGTCCCAGTCAGATTATCACCCCTGGTGGACTTGCTGCTATGTTCCTCGGCTCTCAGCCCGTGATAGTCAGAAATATGCTCGATGAGTAAGTAGGCAATATTTAAGGACATTATAGCGTTAGACAATATTATGCGACTCAAAATATTTTTTTTAGCATTCTTTTTGACCGCACTGGCTGCGGTGGCGCAACCTGTGGTCCAACTCAAGCAACAACGCCTTTCTAAGTGGGGAGTGGGTACTGCCAATTTCAGTGGTATTGCTCCGATTCATGGCGATCGTTATGTCATGGTCAGCGACAAAGAACCTGAAGATGGCTTTTTTGAATTTCGGATTGTGCAGAATCCTACCTCAGGACAAGTGGAATATGTCGGTCTTTCTGAATTCAAAGGAAATCCTCATCCGCAACTCGACAGTCGCGGATTTACCCTGCGCGATTGTGAGGGAGTGGCCTATAATCCATCGCTCAATACAGTTTTCATCAGCGGAGAAGGCGATCAGCAGATTCTGGAATATGGACTGGATGGTGTGCCAACAGGGCGCGGCTTGAATATCCCCGATGAGTTTGGCGTTCCTAATATTCGCCACAACTACGGCTTTGAGTCGCTCAGCTATGATGCAACAACTGGTCGTTTCTGGACTACCACCGAAAGCACACTGAAATCTGACGGCGACTATATCCATCCTAGGAACATGATGGCCACAAACCTACTGCGCTTGCAGAGTTTTGGTAATGATCTTCAGTCTGTGGGACAATATGCTTACCGGATGGATGCACCTGGTTTGCAAGCAACAGGGAGATACTATTGTTTTGGGGTGAGTGATCTCTGTGCCTTGCCTGATGGTAGACTCATTGTAATGGAAAGAGAACTCAATGTTCCTAACGATTATATAGGGGCAAAGAGTGTGAGCCGTCTTTATATTGTTAATCCGTCGCGCGAACATAAGATTGATTCATCCACACCTCTCTCGAAACTATCAGCGGACAAATTCGTGAATAAAGAGTTTTTGTGTAGTGTTGAGACGGAGATAACGCCACTTTCTTTTTCTTATGCCAACTATGAGGGTATGTGTCTTGGTCGCCGTCTTGATGATGGCCGACAGACTCTCCTGCTTGTCAATGACAGTCAAGCATCTGTTGGCAAAGGCATCTTTCATTTGAAAGATTACATCAAAGTTATTGTTTTACCATAGCCCCAAATTCTCCTTTCTCAAGACTTTAATAACAGAAAGAGTAAGATTTTTGATCTTAAAAATACAAGAGGCGCACATTTGTGCGCCTCTTTTTCTTGTGAACATCTTCCGTTTCTGTATAGATGAAAGCTGCAAAAAAGGAAAAGTTTAGATATTATAGTGCTGTAAAAGCTGCGGCAAAACCAAAGATTATACCTGGAGCATTGGCAATGGCTACTGGCCAATCTCGCTTCTCTTTAAAGAGTCCATATGAAACCCAAAGCACGCAGTTAACACCTGCCATAAATGGTTGAATGAAGGTTCCTTTATGACCTGCTAAATTGTTCTCAATTTGCGGGAAATAGAATACATACATTAGTACTGCTGTTACCGTACCAATCCATCCCATCATTTCAAAAAACTTTTCTTTCTTCATTAGTTCTTGCTTTGTTTTAAGAGTAAATAAAACTTAAGTTCTGGTAGTCCTAAAAACTTTACATTATAAGCATTGTTATCCCGTACTACCGCAGCAAAGGTAGAAAAAGGATTTTGGAACGAAGAAAAAGAAGTGCCTAAAAAGCGTGTGCAAAGTAAAAAAACATTCAAATCTTTTTTTTGGAAAAGTGGCGTTATAGAGTTATACCTTTACCCAATAAGCAGTCTCAAAAATACAATAAGGCTCTCGGCTGACACTATAAGGAAACCAGCTGACGCAATAAGGCTGTCAGCTGACAGCCTTATTGTATTTTGGGCTTTTTCAAAGGGAGAAAAAAATGGATTGTTTCTGTATTCCGTTTGTTTTTCCCAACGAATCGAGAATCATGCTCTGCTCAGAAAGTCTTTGCAGGGCAATGATGGAAGAAAGTTTTTTGGAAAGCAATAAAAAGAGTTGGGAAAAATCTGAAGTTCTTATAGGTATCAGTCCTGCCATTCCTCTGTGAGCATTCGTTCAAGCTCTTCAGCATTTAAGCGGAGATGGAAATGGCCATTTTCGGCTATTGAGATGCCGCCCGTTTCTTCCGAAACGCAGATAGCCAGACAGTCGCTTTTTTGCGAAATGCCTAAGGCCGAGCGATGCCGAAGACCAAGTGCCTTAGGGATGTCGGTGTCGTGAGACACGGGGAGGATACAGCCCGCAGCAGTGATGTGGCTATTGCTAATAATCATAGCACCATCATGGAGTGGAGAGTTTTTGAAAAAGATATTTTCGATGAGTCGTTGGCTGATTTTGCCATTGATGATTTCCCCTGTGTTAATATATTCCGCAAGGTTGACACCCCGTTCTACTATGATGAGTGCGCCCACCTTTTGTTTCGACATGCTCAGACAAGCCATAACGATGGGCATAATGTCCGTGCGGTGGGATTTGACCTCTTTGTTTAAGTGGAAAATGCGTGCAAGATACTTTGCATTCTTTTGGTTGCCAATGGTAGAAAGGAAATGTCGAATCTCGTCTTGGAAAAGAATGATGACAGCCAGCAAACCGATGTTCATCAAGTTGTCCATGATGCCTCCAATCAGTCGCATCTCGAACACGCGTGACACAAGAATCCATACTACAGTGAAGATGATGACGCCGCTAAAGATGTTGGCGGCGCTGGACTGCTTCATGAGTTTCCAAATGTAGTAGAGCAACAAAGCGACAAGGAAAATGTCGATGATGTCTTTAATTCCGAGTGAGAGCATGAGAACTTACTGAACGGTTTTTGTATATAACTGTACGGCTTCAACAGCTTGCTGAACGTCGTGGACGCGCAAAATGTTTGCCCCCTTTAGGAGAGCGATGGTGTGGAGTACACTTGTTCCGTTAAGGGCTTCTTGCGGTGTGGTGTTGAGCAGCTTGTAGATCATGGACTTCCTAGAAACGCCAACGAGCAAGGGTAATTCAAATTCGTGGAAGTCCTGCAAGTGGTTCAACAACTCATAGTTTTCATCGAGCGTCTTACCAAAGCCAAATCCAGGATCAAGAATAATGTCCTTTACGCCCATATCGCGCAACCTATTGATGCGTTGTGCCATATAGAGAAACACTTCGCGTAAGAAATCTGAATATTGCGGGTTGTCCTGCATTGTTTGGGGGGTTCCTTGCATGTGCATGAGAATGTAAGGAACATTGAGTTGCGCTACGGTACGAAACATTTGCGCGTCCATTTCGCCTCCCGAAATATCATTGATAATATCGGCTCCATATTCCTCTACAGCCATTCGGGCCACATCAGCTCGGAAAGTGTCGACACTAACCGGGAGTTGTGGCGCAAGTTTGTTGACTATTTGCAGACCATGCGAGAGGCGGCGCATCTCTTCCTCGGGGGAAACATCATCAGCCCCAGGGCGCGAACTATATGCTCCAATGTCGATCATTTGTGCGCCTTCGTCCACCATCTGCTGTACACGTCGGTGGATTTCCTCGTCGGATTGTTTTCTGCTCTCTGCAAAGAAAGAATCCGGCGTTACGTTTAAAATGCCCATCACTTTAGGCTGACTGAAGTCTATAAGCTTTCCGCTGCAATTTATTGTATAGGTCTGCATGATTTCCTTTACTTTATTTACTCGCAAAAGTAGTTAAATTCCGCTGACCATGCTTGTATCTATCTCTTTTTTTACTGCTAAAGCTCCATAAAGGTAAGGTATCTGTCGGAAAAGAAGTAGGCTGCGAAAAAAAACTTGTAAATTCGCACGATATTTAGAATGAAAGAAATGAATACAGCAGACTTGTACAAACTGTTCTGCGAGCATCCTGTCATTACGACGGATACGCGCGAGTGTCCGAAAGGGGCAATCTTCTTTGCGTTGAAAGGAGAAACTTTCGATGGTAATAAATTTGCAACTATGGCCCTCGAAAAAGGCTGCGCCTTTGCTGTGGTTGACGATGAAAAAGTGGTGGGAAATGATGATCGCATGATTCTTGTTGATGATGTTTTGACAGCAATGCAGCAACTGGCCTCTTACCACCGCCATCAGTTGGGGACACCGATATTGGAGGTGACGGGGACAAATGGTAAGACTACCACAAAGGAACTCACCAGTGCTGTCCTTGCTGAGAAATATCGCGTACTCTATACGCTCGGCAATTTGAACAACCACATAGGAGTTCCCAAAACGCTCCTGCGTTTGACAGAAAAAGACGAAATAGCTGTGATAGAAACTGGAGCAAATCATCCTGGAGAAATCAAAGCTCTGGCAAATATCGTAGATCCTGATTGTGGCTTAATTACGAATGTTGGTAAGGCTCACTTGGAAGGCTTTGGAAGTTTCGAGGGCGTTATCCATACGAAGGGAGAGCTTTACGATTATCTCCGCTCGAAAGCAGGTGGCTATATTTTTCTCAATGGTGACAATGAATATTTGCTCAATATAGCGAAAGGTTTGAAAGCATATACTTACGGGCGTCCAGGACAAGGCTATGATGTGGAAGGCGAGGTGCTGAATTGCAACCCCTTCTTGCATTTCCGTTGGCGCGTGAAAGAGGGAATCTGGCAAGAAGTGCAGACACAACTCATTGGCGCATACAATATAGACAATGCTTTGGCAGCTGCTACCATTGGCGTTCACTTTGGCGTGACGCCAGAACAAGTGACACATGCTATTGCAGCTTATGTACCGACAAATAACCGAAGTGAGCTGAAGCGCACAGCCAAGAATACGCTCGTGGTTGATGCTTATAATGCCAACCCCACCAGTATGAAAGCTGCTTTGGAAAACTTCCGCCTAATAGAGTCTCCACACAAAATGGCCATCTTGGGCGGTATGCGCGAGTTGGGAGCAGCAAGTGTTGAAGAACACCAAAAGATTATTGATTTGCTCAATCAGCTGAATCTCGAATCTGTTTGGCTTGTTGGCGAAGAGTTTAAACCCTTTGCCCATCAATATCGCTATTTTGAAAATGTGGAAGCTGTAAAAGAAGCACTGGCAGCAGACCCCGTAGAAAATCACATGATACTCATTAAAGGAAGCAATTCTCAGAAATTGTTCCAATTGCCAGATGTGCTATAATTGCTCAATGAAAATGATAAGAATAAAAACGCTCTTTGCTGCTATAGTTTGCGTGGCTGCCACTGCAACAGCACAGAGCGTAGACCCAATAGTTTCGCATATCAATACATCTGTTCGCCCACAGGACGATTTTTTTGAATATGCCAACGGCACATGGTTTCGTCAGAATCCCATCCCTGCAACAGAAAAAGACAATGGAATTTTTACGGTGATACAGGATACCATTGATGATCAAATTCGTCGTATCTGTCAAGAAGCCAGTAATCGCAAGCAATTGAGAGGCTCTGCTCGCCAAAAGATAGGCGATTTCTATGCTTCTTATATGGATAGCATAGGGCGCAACAAGCGTGGTATTTCAGAACTGCAAAGTGATATTCGGCGGATTCGTTCGGTGAAGGATGTTAATGCGCTGATTCGTATGTTGGCTTATATCACGCGTGTAAGCAGTAGTGCGCTTTTTTCTTTTGGCGTTTGGCAGGATCAGCAGCAAAGTGATAAGTATGCTTTCTATTTGAATCAGGGTGGCTTGTCGCTACCCGATCGTAGATATTACGTGGAAAATGATGAGGCTACACAGCGCATCCGTCAGCGTTTTGTGGAATACGCAACGATAGTTTTCAAACGTGCAGGTTTTGTTGAAGAAGAAGCGCGAAAAGCAGCAGAGACGTTGCTTAGCATAGAAACCGAATTGGCGCAACACAGTCGCAAGCGAGAAGATACGCGCGATCCTCTGAGCAACTTCAATAAGATGAGTGCGACGGCATTTGAGAAACTGGCTCCTCATCTTTCTCTGTCCCTCTTGACAAAGACTTTAGGGCTGAAAGATGTTGATACGGTTGTTGTGGGACAACCAGAATTCTTCACACATCTTGACGGAATGCTTCTTCGCATCTCGATGACTGATTGGAACAATTATCTTTTGTTCCATTATGTCAATGGGCTTGCATCTTCTTTGGATGATGCTCTTTTCCAAGCTCAGTTTGACTTTTATTCAAAGACATTGCGTGGTATCGAGCAACCTCGTTCTCGTTGGCGGCGGGCCGTTACGAGCACGGATCATGCCTTGGGCGATCTCGTGGGACAAGTTTACGTGCAAGATTTCTTACCAAAGGGAACGAAAGAAAAGTTTTTAGAAATTGGTAATGCTGTCAAATCGGAGCTTGCTACCCGCATTCGCAATCTTAGTTGGATGAGCGAAGAAACAAAATTAAAGGCACTCGACAAACTCAATGCAGTGGTGATGAAACTGGGCTATCCAGACAAGTGGAAGGATATGAGCCAGTTGGAGATCTCCCGTAAGTCCTATGTTCGTAATGTGATGAACGTGAACATTTGGGAGATGCAGCGACACTTGTCCCATTATGGCAAGAAAGTGGATCGCACAGAATGGGACATGGAACCGCAAACGTATAATGCTTATTACAATCCATCGAACAACGAGATAGTGATACCTGGTTGCAATATTTTTGTACCAGGTTTTACGGGAATGCCAGACGATGCTATCCTCTATGCCATCGTTGGTGGAACATTTGGACATGAAGTTACGCATGGTTTCGACGATCAAGGATGTCTGTATGATAAAGATGGTAACCTTCATAACTGGTGGGCCGAAGCTGATAAGAAACAGTTTGATGCTCGCACCGCGCAGATTGTTAAACAGTTCAACGAATATGAAGTGACACCAGGCTTGCATATAAATGGTAGTTTGACGCAAGGTGAGAATATCGCTGATCTCGGTGGTGTTATTGTTGCCTTAGAAGCATTTAAGAAGACACCACAATATCAAGCTGGAGAGCAGATTGGCGGTTTCACTCCGTTGCAACGCTTCTTCCTTGGTTATGCTCAAGCTTGGATGCTACAGATGCGCCCCGAGGCTTTGGCAACACAGGTGAAAAGCAACGAACATGCGCCCGCAAAATGGCGAGTATTAGGTCCATTGTCCAATATCCAAGAATTCTATGACGCTTTTCATGTAAAGCCAGGCGATAAAATGTATCGTGCTGACAAAGTGCAGATATGGTAACCATTGCTAACTGCTATGTTACAATCGCGCAGAGCTAAAAAAGGCAGAATTCCGTTGCTTGTTAGTTAAGTAATTAGTATTTTTGCAGCCGCTTATACGAATATAAGAATAAAACAATACATATCAGATGATTAAATCACAAGAGATTAAGAAAGGTACTTGCATCCGTTTGGATGGTAAACTGTATTTCTGCATCGACTTCCTTCACGTGAAGCCAGGTAAGGGTAACACAATTATGCGTACGACTTTGAAGGATGTTGTTTCTGGCCACGTGTTGGAAAAGCGCTTCAATATCGGTGAAGCTCTCGAGGATGTACGCGTAGAGCGTCGCCCCTTCCAATACACCTACGCTGATGGTGATGATTTCCACTTCATGAATCAGGAAACATTCGATGATGTCATGATTGAGAAAGAGCTTATCACAGGTGTGGAGTTTATGAAAGAAGGTGATATTCTCGACGTTGTTAGCGATGCTTCTACAGAGACCATTCTGTATGCTGAAATGCCGGTCAAAACACAGCTTAAGATTGTTTACACAGAACCTGGTTTGAAGGGTGATACCGCTACAAACGCAACAAAACCAGCCAAGCTTGAAACCGGAGTTGAAGTTCGCGTACCTCTCTTTATCAATGAAGGAGAAGTTATCGAGGTAGATACTCGCGATGGTTCTTATCTCAACCGCGTGAAGTAAGCTACTTTTGAGCGGGTAATCCACTCCGAAATAAGTTTTTATACTAAATGTGCTAATGTACCTATGTGTGCATTAGCACATTTTTTTATACCTTTGCATCATACATAAATATTTTTTTAATAAATAATGGATATCTTAGAAAATCTTATTGTCCGCGCTAAGGCCAATAAGCAGCGTATCGTTCTTCCAGAAGCTGAGGAGGAACGCACTATTAAGGCTGCTGACCGCGCTCTTGCCGACGCTCTCGCCGACATTATTCTTATTGGAAATCCCGCTAAAATTCAGCAACAAGTTGAAGCTTTCAACCTGACGAATATCAGCAAAGCTACTATTATCGACCCAGAGAACAATCCAAAATCTGAGGAATATGCACAACTGCTCGCCGAACTTCGTAAGAAGAAGGGTATGACAATTGAGCAGGCTCGTGACTTGGTGAAGAATCCTCTCTATTTGGGCTGTCTTATTATTAAGAATGGAGACGCCGATGGCCAAATCTCTGGTGCACTCAGTACTACGGGCGATACGCTCCGTCCCGCTCTTCAAATCATCAAGTGTGCTCCTGGTATCACTTGTGTGAGTGGTGCTATGTTGCTCATTACTCAGCAGCATCAATACGGTGAAGATGGCGTTGTTGTGATGAGTGATGTCGCTGTCACTCCAGTTCCTACAGCTGAACAGTTGGCTCAGTTTGCTTACTGCACTGCAGAGACTGCAAAGTCTGTAGCCGGTATTACCGATCCTCGCGTGGCTATGTTGAGTTTCTCTACTAAAGGCAGTGCTTCTCATGAAGTAGTTGATAAGGTGGTTGAGGCTACTCGCTTGGCTCATGAACATTATCCTGAATTGAAAGTAGATGGAGAACTCCAAGCAGATGCAGCTCTTGTTCCCTCCGTGGCAGAGAAGAAAGCCAAAGGCAGTGAGATCGCTGGTAGAGCTAACGTGCTGATTGTTCCCAACCTTGAGGTGGGTAATATAGGCTATAAGCTCGCTCAGCGTTTGGGCAATGCCATTGCAGTAGGTCCAATTCTCCAGGGTATTGCTCGTCCTGTCAATGATTTGAGCCGCGGTTGCTCTATCGATGACATTTATTATATGGTAGCCATCACAGCTTGTCAAGCACAGGCGGCTAAACAGTAAAATTCCTCTATTTATGAAAATCCTTGTTATCAACTGCGGTAGTTCCAGCATCAAGTACAAGCTGTACGACATGACCGACAAGTCCGTCCTCGCAGCAGGCGGCATTGAAAAAGTAGGTTTAGCCGGCTCTTTCAATAAAGTAGCTCTTCCTAATGGCGAAAAGAAAATTATCAGCCACGAGTGTCCCACTCATACGGAAGGTATTAAATTGATGTTCGACACTCTTCTCGATCCTGAGATTGGTGCAATTAAGAGCCTTGACGAGATTGATGCTGCGGGCCATCGTATTGTGGCTGGTGGTACTTACACTGAAAGCCAGATTGTGACAGATGAAATGCTAGAAGGATGGAAGCCTTTTATGGAATTAGCTCCTCTTCATAGCCCCGCCCATCTGAAAGGCTATCTTGCAGTGCGTGCACAGTTACCCAATCTTCCGCAGGTGTTCGTTTTCGATACAGCTTTCCATCAGACAATGCCGCCTAAGGCTTTCATGTATGGTCTGCCTTATAATTATTATACAGATTATAACTTCCGCCGTTATGGAGCACATGGTACGAGCCATCGCTATGTGACTGCACGAGCAGGTGAAGTTCTCGGCTTCGATCCTAAAGATGTGCGTATGATTACGTGCCATATCGGAAATGGTGCAAGTATCTCTGCTGTTGATCATGGCAAATGCGTTGATACCTCTATGGGACTTACCCCATTGGAAGGTGTAATGATGGGTACGCGCACGGGTGACATCGACTCCAGTGCCATTCTCTATATTATGGAGAAAGAGCACCAAACTCCGGAAGAAGCCATCGACCTGCTCAACAAGAAGAGCGGTCTGCTCGGCATCAGTGGTGTGAGCAGTGATATGCGCGAAGTGGAAGATGCAGCCGAAAAGGGCAACGAGCGCGCTCAACTGGCTCTTGATATGTATTCCTATCGCATTAAGAAGTACATAGGTGCTTATACGGCCGTTATGGGAGGTGTTGATGTCATTGTCTTCACTGCTGGCGTAGGCGAGCATCAGTGGGATGTGCGTAAGGCTACAATGGAAGGAATGGAATACTTAGGTATACAGCTTGATCAAGAAAAGAACGAGCGCAATAATGGTGAAGAAGAACTTATTTCTCTGCCTGAAAGTAAAGTAAAGGTAGCTGTTATCCCGACGGATGAAGAATTGATGATTGCTACTGATACGATGCAGCTTGTTGCTAAGCAGTAGATTCATTTCTTTAATAGTTGGAGGAGAAACTTACCTACTACTTATAATTTCAACTGCCACTTATCTTTTTTCAGATAAGTGGCAGTTTTGTTTTATCCCTCGGATAGCTATATAAGAGCAATAAAAGAGTTTGCATTTATATTATTTTCGGTTGGCTATTTTGTTAAATCTCCATGTCAATGAGAAGAGGAAATAGCGGGGAATTGTTGTTGCAAAGCTTTCGGTGCGACCTTGTGCGTCGATAGAATTAGTAGTGTAGAGATTACGTGCTAAGAGGTCGCAAGCTTGGAACTTTAAAGTGAAATTCTTGATAGAGCGCTCCAGACTTGTCTCGATGTTTACACGCGTTTCGTTGAGCGATGCGTCGTTATAACCAAAGCGTGAAGCGAAGTCGCAGTTCGCATACAGAATGAACTTGGCAGGTAGGTTCACAATTGCCTGAAGGCCGTAGAGTAATGTGGTGGTATGAATCTTTTCGAATTGTGGGCGGGAGCCTCTGATATTATTCATGAAAGCAGTGAAAGAACTAGAGAGATTCAGCCAAGCTGTGGGATGACTTTGTAGCATGATACCTGTTGACCAATCCAGTCTGTCTACATTGTATTTTTCGTTGTGACTGCCTGCTGTGGTATAACTTAAGTCTGCACTGTGATAGGCGTTTATGCTTGCCATGTAAAAGATAATCCATCTCTGATCCTTGTCTAATGGTGTGTTTACCATAAAGTTGAAGCCTGCATTCCAGTTTCCATCGACATTGACGGGCTGTGTCGTGCGCACACCTTTTGTCCGATCATAGATGGTGGAGATTTCTACAGCGTTTTTCAAGAAATTGAAGGAAATTCCACTATAGAGATTCGTATTTGTCTTGTAGAAACGGCGCATGTGCTGCAATGAAACATTGTTTATCCATGTGTCATGTAGCTGCGAGTTTCCTTTGGACACATTCAGCGGATCTGCTGCATCAGTAATGTCGATAAGATGATAAAGGTTGACTTGCTCTTTGCGACTTGACGCAGACAATACCCAATTTGTGCCTCTTCCTCCACGATCCTCCGCGATGGGGTTATATGTCAGTCTGACCGAAGGAGAAGGAAGCCAAGAATGGCGTGTGGCTGGATATTTGTTTCCGTAGCGCCAATAATTATACTGACTGTCCAAATATCCCGTTTCTGCTGTAACGTTGAATTTCAACCATCGTCTATTGGCAAGCTTTAGCTCGTGTTGCCAGTTTGCACCCAGCAGATGCTTCTTTTGTCTGAGATTGCCCCAATAGCTGTCGGCACTACTCAGTACCTGTTCCAAATCTGTAGCGTTGGAAGGCAGTACTCCCAATACAGACGTATCGAAGTTTCCCCATGTTCCACCTAAGAGGTCAAGGCGATAAAGAGGGTTGTTGTTACAGTTTTTATCGTACGCAAAGCTGTAGTAAGGGGTTAAAAGTCCATCGGCCTTTTCTGTCTGCCTATATTTCCAATCGTAAGAAATTTTCCCTAAATAGTGGTAGGAGTCAGTTTGTGACGCCACATACCGATTTCGGAAATCCGTTTGAGGTGTGGGGCGACTGTAGCGCAGATTATATAAGTCATAACGATGTCCATCTTGATTAGTGGCAGCAAACTCGCCCTCAACATTCAGTAAATTCCCTCCAAAGGCATTGTGCATCAAGAAAGAGGCCTGATGGTTGAGTTGTTTGCTATCGAAGTGCACCCGGTTTTGAAGGCGGCTGAGCAAGATGGACTGAAGGAACACGTTGGTGTTAAGTCTCGAAAACGTACTGTCCATTAAAGCGTAGAAGTCTTTCTCCAAAGGATTTGCGTTGTAGTTGGCCGTCCGGATGTGATTATATCCGTGATTTTTCAGGTAGTTGATGGAATATTTGATTTCGTAGAATTGATTCTTGCGTGGACGAAGCGTCAGACGAGTTCGGCCTGCCACTGACATATTGTCAATGTAGGACACATTGGACGTGCGAATAAACGTATTACCTCCTGAAAGGAAATTCTCTCGGCTCGACCCTTCATCATTATGCACCGCATTGTCATGATAGTCTGCACCCATTGTGAAACGTATCTTTCCGTTAGGCTCATATTGGTAATTGAAAGTCAGATAGTTTCTGCGGTGTTTCCCGCTCTTTTCTGCATTCCCTCTCTCCCCGTCTCTTGCATATTGAAACTGTTGGCTGCGATTATTGAAGTCTCCAGCTAAGCTAAAACTTTGGCAGTCGTTGAATTTCATTAGATTAAATCCTGCCTGATAGCGATCTTTTGTTCCGTATCCTGCCACCAATTGACCTATATAAGTGCCTATATACTTCCGTTTCAAGTGCACATCCATCACAAATTGATCGTCTCCCATCGAGCTTCCCATCATGCTGCTCTTTTCGCCTTTCTTCGTGTACACTTTCACGTTCTTTGCCACGTAGGCGGGTAAGCTTGCCAGAGCTGCACGAGGATTGCCGTTGAAAAAGTCTTTTCCTCCTAACAGCAGATTTTCAACTAAGCGCCCATTGACGTAAATGTTGCCATCGCGTATTTCTGCTCCAGGTAGTTGAGCAACAAGATCATTAAGCATAGAGCCGTCAGGAAGTTGGAAAGCAGAGGCATTATACACAAGCGTATCACCTTTGTAGAACATGCGTATTTTGGTACCTTTCACTACAGCCTCTCCCAATTGTACAAAAGATTCCTGCAAATAGAAGTCGCCCACATCATATTTTGTTTTTGCAGAGGTGTATTTCACGTGGATGGGAAAGTACATTGTTTTGTAGCCCACGGCCATGCAGCGCAGAATGTAGCGACCTGGCTTCGGAACTTTTAATATGAACATTGCTCCATCTTTCGGATTCCTATCCCGAATCGGTTTTCCATCTATTTCCGTATAGCTGAGCTCTGTTATTGCATAAGTGGCTCCCACTCTGCTGCTGTCAGTTCTCAGCAGTGTCACTGCTGTAGAATCGATGCTATTCTCTGTGATGAGATCACGGATTCTACCTGTTATTTCTCCATTCTGTGCATAAAGGCAAAGAAGAGGTGAGAAAATAAGTAAAAGAACGAAAGAGATACGTTTCATGATTTTGAATTTCTGGTTAAGAAAGAATTTAGCATAACTATTTTGCAAATATATATATATATATATATATATAATTGCAAAGAAAAAAGTCTTTTTTTAGCTTCTATAAGCAGTTATTTGTTTATAATAAGTTGCAACTTATCAGAAAATGAGCGATGGTTTGCGCGATTTTGTTTGGCTGAGGCGAGAAGAAAATACGGGGAGAAAGTAGGGATAGGAAGAAATACTCAGAATAGCAGACTGATGTAATTTCTTTATCGTATCCTATAAAGGTTGTAATTTGTTGTAGCTAAAAATAGAATAAAGCAGTCAGCTGACGCAATAAGGAAGTCAGCTGACAGCCTTATTGTATTTTCAAACGCAATAAGGATATTTATGAGTGCCTTTATTCGATTTTTATGGCTCCTTTAGAGAAAGCTGAAGCAAATCTTTAGAATTCTTATTTTTTATACAAATGTTTCGTAATCAACTATCTATGATGCTTAAAAGCATCAGTAAAGCTTTGATGAAGTTTGATCGTATAGAGTTTTTCAGAGGAAAGTTAGCTGTTGTATCTCTTGTGCAGCAATATAGATACTAAAAAATCTGCCTGCTGACCAGGAATGGTAATAGGCAGGCAGATGATGTGATGAGGGATAGTTGATAAGAATAGCAATCTTGTTCTATCTGCGTTTTCTCTTCTTCCTTTCTCGGTACATCTCAATGAAGCGATGACGGCTGCGGCGGATGTTGAGGGTGTAGATAATGCAAGTGGTGGTGAAATAGCAAATAGTTTGTATCCATAGTGCATGCCATTCGGGTTTTACATCTCCCATTTCAGCACCTAAACTATTGATTTTGATATAGGCATTCACGCCAAAGGTGGAGGGGAAAAGATAGGAAACATATTTCCAAAATGTAGGAATACTTACCCCTGGCCAGCTGACGCCTGAGAGGAATAGCAGCGGAACAGATGCAAAGACGATGAGCATGAAGCCTGTTTCGCGTTGGCGAATCAAGAATGTAATCGTCATGGCCATAAAAATGATGGCCAACAAGAAAGGAATGGCAATGAGCCAAAGGTCTAAAGGATTGCCTATCTGGGGCAGATGGAAGATGCGCGGTACAACTTCAAGCACAAAAGCTATGTTCCAGAGATAGATAAGCAAATAGGCAAAACCTTTGCCAAAAACGATACGTAGCATGCCATTGAAATGGCTATTGATGGGCTGCAATTCGCGGTAGCGGTTACTTTCGTTGTCTGTTCCAGCAGAGAGTCCCACGCCTAGAACAAGAGTTTGTTGTAACACGAGGATCAGAACGGCAGGGATGAGGAACGAGGCAAAGCCCGTTTGAGGGTTGTAGAGATCCACTTGTTCATAGCGTATGGGCATTTGCGTTACTTTGTCTTGTTCTGCTGTTGTGCTGGGTTTTCTTTGTACCTTGATGTCTGCATTCATGGCCAGCGACACGTTGGTATTGGCTAGAACCAGTGCTTTATAATAGAGGAGTCCGCTCATGTCTGCATACACACCCACATGCGCTTGCTGCATGGTGTTGATGTTCCGCGTGAAGTCAGAAGGAATACGGACGATGCCGTAAACCTCACGATTCTTGATGAGCCTTTCCGCCTCGGCCATACTCGTGCAATGAGCTATAATGCGAACATCGGGGGTGGCATCTACGTTGCGAATATACTGTCGCGATAAAGCCGTATTGTCGTAGTCGACAACGGCTGCAGGGACTTCGCGGATTACTTCGTTGTTATAGATGAACGCATAGATCAGTGGGTATGCAAGGGGCACTAAGATAAAGAAGATAAGCACACCTTTATCTTGGAACACTTTCTTCAATTCAGCTTTGAAGATATAATTCCAATCGTCTAAGGCTTGTTGTCTATTCTTCAGTATTGACATAATGATATAAGTTTTACATTTACCAAATGAGAGTAAGTGTAGAGTCAGAGGTTATGGTACGTATTTTACCGTTAGGAGTTCGCGCTTTAAAATAGGGGTTGTGATGATGGATAAGAGGATAAAACCGGCGAGTGCTGCCAGGTATGGCCAAGCATTTGTGAGATTGTAGCCATCAAGCGCGCAGTTGACATACAGAATAAAATAGTGGCGAAGAGGAAATAACCACGATAAGCCTTGAAGAGCAGGGTGCATCGCCATGACAGGAAACGACATTCCGCAGATACTTAGCGAGAGGACACCCCATAGCGAAGCAAAACTCAGTCCCATTCTTAGTGTGGGCAGGATGGTAATCATGAGAACGCCAAGCGCTTCGCAGCTAAGGATGAAGAGCGTCATGAGAATCAGCATATCGGTAATTCCCGAATTGCAGGGGAAGTGCATATATCCATAAAAGTAGAACACTATGGTCCACCCCACCAGGAGAAATAGGAGAGTGTTGGGCAGGAGTTTTCCAATGAGAGCCAGGTGCATATTTCCGCGTGCTTTTAGAATCCAATCATGTGCCGTGCCTTCTTTGATTTCTGTACCAATACTATAGACAGTCATCATGAAGAGGAAGATACCTAGGATACCTGGAACAATTGTATTGCTCAGATAGATGTTGTAGTTGAGCCATGGGTTGTTGGTGGCATGAGAGTCAACAACAATAGGTTGCAAGAAAGCAAGAGCCTGTTGTTCCGTTGCACCACGTGCATAAAGGACCGACCGTCCAGCCGATCCAGATGCCAATTCGGACATCATGCGCATATCGCGCATAACGAGTGAACCTGCTATGAGGTAAGCATAATTTGTGTAGAACGAGATCGTGGGAATTTTCTGCGCATTGGCTTTTGCTGTTGTACCTTTGGGAATATAGTAGAACGCATAAATTTCTCCACGTTGCACAGCTCGTCGTGCACTACTTACGTCAGGATAGTTTTGTACGATGGCTGTTTGCTGAAACGCATCAAGGTTGCGTGCAATCTTTCGCGTCGTAGTGGTGTTGTCTTGGTCTACCATTCCGATGGGGAGGTTAGTGGGAAGCCCCTGCCACATCATCGTAGTAAAAAAGACAATGCAGAGAAGGGGAGCAAAGATGATGGAAAACCAATAGATGGGGTTATTCTTCATCCGTTGGTATTCCCGTTTGGCTATTTTTATGATCTCCTTCATGATGACATTGTTATTTTAAGAGTACAGACATACCCGGGCGTAGGTCTTCAACTTTTTTTGTGGGGCGCACCTTCACTTCAAAAGTTTTCATATCAAACTGTCCGGTGGATTTTGTGGCTTTCCATGTGGCATAACTGCCAAGATTTTTCATGTAGAAAACTTTGGCTTCTACTTCTTTGTTCAACGCGGGGATATTCACTTTGACCGTTTGGTTCATGCGGAAGAGTTTCAAGTTGTCCTCTCTCACATTGAAAGTCATCCACATATCGTTCATTAATGCAACATTCATAACGGGGGCACCCGTACCAACAAGTTCTCCTACAGAAGGGAAAATCTCGGTTACTTCACCATCGGCCGACGCTAAGAGATATGTTTCTTTGATGTATGAGCTCACTTCTTTAATGGCTCCGCGTGCTTGGTTGACAAGTGCACGTGCTGCTTCTTTGTCCTCTATGCGAGCACCGTTGACCGCCATATCATATTGCGACTTTGCCGCCTTTTCTGTGGCAATGGCCGCATCGCGTTGTGCAGTAACTTCGTCCAGCTTCTGAGCAGGGAGCACTCCTTCGTCGGCTAAACGCTTAACGCGTACCCAAGATTTTTCGGCAATCGTAACCCCAACTTTGGCTTTTTGCCACATATCGTAGGCTCCTTGAATCTGCTCTTTGCGCGCTCCGTTGTCGGCTTTCTGACTCTGTGCTGCTGCGGCATTCTCCACGGCTTGAGCTTGCTCTAGTTTTGCCGTAACTTCAGGAGCTTCTAAGACGGCTAATGTGTCGCCCGCGTGAACATACTGCCCCTCTTCAACATAGAACTTCTTGATTCGGCCAGGCACTTTACTAGATACTCGATATTCTGTGACATCGGCTTGTCCTTCGAGCGTTTCGTCTTCATGGCGGAAAGCATATAGACTTGCCAGTACCACCAAGACAATCACAGTAATAAGAATGAGGATTGCAGGAATCAGATTGACTTTTCCTTTATTATTAGTAGCCATATTTATTGATGATTTTACAGATGAATAAAAGATTGTTTAATTGAGAGTACCAAGAGCTTTCTGCAGGCTGGTTTGTGTTAGCTTGCAGTCGATTTCTGCGTCGATTTTTTCACTATGTGCTTGCAGCCATGCTGTTTCGGCGGAGAGAACATCGGTCATGGTGATGACACCTTCTTTATATCCGAGTGTTGCTACCCTTAGGTTTTCGTTGGCTTTTTCTAGATTCTTTTGTGCCATCATTAGCTTTTTGTTGGCTTCATTCACACGGAATGTTTCCTGGTTTACTTGTAGCTCTATTTTCTCTCGAGCTTCAGTGGCACGCAGTGTTGTGATTGTTGCTTCTGCCTTGGCCGCACGCACTTTGTAGCGTCCTTCTCCCCAGCTCCAAAGTGGTACTTTCAGCGTGATACCAACGTGCCAGTCTCCGCGAAATTTCTTTTCAAAACTATTGTAAGCATTGGGGTAGGTAAGTCCGTATCCAGCGAGCAATGCCACTTGCGGAAGAAATTCTGAACGTACGATATTGATTTTCTCATCGTAGATGTTTTGTGCTGTTTGCAGCTGGCAGAGTTCAGGACGGTTGTTGAAAGCTATTTCAACATCGGGAGTAGCATTTTCATTGCTAACCTTTAGATCTTCCTTCGTTTCATCCTCGGTTGTGATTTGTTCTCCGAGCGGCAGACCGCAAAGTTGGCAGAGTAACATCCGCGAGAGAGCCAATCCGTCTTCCACCTTTGTTACGAGCATTTCTGCTTCGTTGAGCTTTACAGCGATTTGTAGCCCATTAGCTTTTGTGGCTACACCTTCGCGAATCATTTTCTGCACATCATCGTCCAATTTTTTTAATGTGTTGCGATAGCTAGTGGCCAACTTGTGTTTGTTTGCCAAAGAAACAACTTGCCAATAGGCCTGGTCGGTTTGAAGTAGGACTTCCTGCTCATCACCGCGTAGCTTTTCGTTGGCTAAATCCTGCTGATAACGTGTGATTTTATCGTAGGCCCGAATTTTTCCACCCATATAGAGTGGCTGTGTTAATATCACAGCTCCCGCTGCCATATTGCGATTATCTGTTCGGAATGCATCAACAACCCGTTGTCCGGCTCCATCAATGATATTGCCCACACTTTGAAGAATTGGCGTAAGTTGTTGGATGAGCGGTGCGAGGGTAGGATTCTGTTGCAATAGTTGTTGGGCCGTTTGTCCAAAGCCGTTGACAAGAGCAGTCCCGTTGCCCGTGAGTGCATTTTTCTGTTCCTTGCTCAGAATGGAAAACTCTTTACCCGAACGCATATAGCCAGCTGTGGCTGAAAGTTTTGGAAGATAGTTGGTCTTTGCTGCCTTTTGGGTGTATTCTGCCACTTCTTGATTGAGTCGGCTCTGTGCTAAAGTCTTATTATTATCTATGGCTAACCTTCGGCATTCTTCCAAAGAAAGCGTGCGCTGTGCTTGTAAAGACGGAAGAACAAGAAGAGAAATGGCCAAAGAAACGATACAACGCTTAATCATAAGTATCTGTTTTTTTCCTATTATAAATTACTTCCGCAAAGTTAAGACCTTTTTTATAGACGAAATGAGGAATCGGACTTTTTGACCAATTAAAACATAAAAAGAAAAAAACTGCTGCTCAGAAAATAGAACTTGGTGAGCAGCAGTTTTGAGAAAATATATTTTTAAAAAAGCTTCTTCTTATTTCAGAAGGGCTACAGCTTCTTTGATACGCTTCAATGCTTCAATGATATTCTCATCGCTAGTGGCATAGCTCATTCGGAAGCATTCAGGACTACCAAAAGCATCGCCACCAACAGTGGCTACGTGTGCCTTTTCAAGAAGGTAGAGCGCAAAGTCGGTAGAGTTATTGATGACACAATCTCCGTCGCGTTTGCCAAAATAGTAGCTACATTTCGGGAAAAGATAGAAAGCTCCTTCTGGGACATTCACTTCAAACCCCGGAATCTCTTTGGCCAATCTTACGATAAGATCGCGGCGGCGTTCAAAGGCTTTGCGCATTTCTTCAACACAATCCTGTGGACCAGCAAACGCTACTGCAGCTGCTTTTTGGCTCACACTGCATGGGCCGCTGGTGTATTGTCCTTGAAGCTTAGAGCAGGCCTTCGCTATTTCTGGAGCTGCTGCTAAGAAACCGATGCGCCACCCAGTCATTGCATAAGCCTTACTCACACCATTGATAACAATGCAACGATCTTTCATTCCTTCACATTTTGCTAAAGAGCCGTGGAGTCCACTGTAGTTGATGTGCTCATAAATTTCATCAGCAATGACAAAAATGCGAGGATATCGACGAAGCACAGTTGCCAAAGCTTCCATTTCCTTTTGGCTATAGACTGACCCCGTAGGGTTGCAGGGGGAGCAGAGGATGAGAGCTTTGGTTTGTGGCGTGATGGTAGCTTCAAGTTGGTCGGGAGTGATCTTGAAGTCTTGTTCAATAGTAGCGCCAACAAAGGTGGGTGTACCTCCCGCCATTAGTACCATTTGCGGATAGCTTACCCAATAGGGAGCAGGAATAATAACCTCATCACCAGGATTGACAAGGGCCATAATGGCATTACAAACAGCTTGTTTAGCACCATTGCCCACAACTATCTGAGCTGGCTCGTAATCCAGTCCATTTTCATTTTTGAGTTTGTCACAAATAGCTTTACGCAGATCAGGATAGCCAGGCACGGGAGAGTATTTAGTCCAGTTGTCATCAATAGCCTGCTTTGCTGCATCTTTGATGTGCTGCGGCGTAGGGAAGTCGGGTTCGCCTACAGACATATTAATGATGTCAATACCTTGTGCTTTTAGTTCAGCACTTTTTTGCGACATAGCCAGTGTTGCACTAGGCTGCAGTCGGTTCACGCAATCTGATAGTACGCTCATTATATTAGGATTAGATATGATAGTCTGTGTTTTTTGGCTTTCTTTAATTGTCCTTGAAGAGGCGGAGCAGATAAAGGAAGATGTTGATAAAGTCAAGATAGAGTTCCAAGCTTCCTATAAGTGCTAATTTCAAAGTATTCTCATTTTCCTCGTCGCCCATTTCTTGTAGCATGATTTTGATGCGCTGTGAGTCCCAAGCTGTGATTCCACAAAAGATGAGTACACCTGCGATTGAAACAACCCAGTCGAAAGTGTTGTTTGCTACAAAAAGGTTGACAATGCCAGCAATGATAAGTCCGATGAGTGCCATATAGAACAAACGGCCCATGACACTCAAGTCTTTCTTAGTGATATAGCCCAGAAGTGCCATTCCACCAAACGTTCCAGCGGTGATAAAGAACGTTGTTGCAATAGTGTTGAATTCATAGGCTAAGAAGATAAAACTCATCGTAACGCCATTGAGTATGGAGTAGAGAGCAAAAGTGACACCTGCTGTGGCGAATGACATCTTCCAAATGCGCGTGGAGAGAAAGATAACGAGTAAGAGCTCGAGTCCGATAGTACCAAAGAACCAACCTTGTGAAATCTGATAAATTGCGCCAGATTGTGCTACCCAAGCAGCAGTTAATCCTGTTATAGCAAGAGCTAGTGTCATCCAAAGATACACTTTGCGCATAAGGGCGCCGAAGGCAACTTTCGTTTCTGTTACCTCTCCAAAATTGTTATACATATTGTCCATAATAGTTCTTTTCTAATTTACTGAATTGCGTTTGCTTATTTCTCGAAATGTAACTTGTGCCCCATACGCTCTTTCTTCGTGCGGAGGTAGCGTTCGTTATATTTGTTAGGCTGAATTTCAATGGGGACATTTTCAACGATTTCTAATCCATAAGCTTCCAAGCCTACGCGCTTCACGGGATTATTCGTCATAAGTCGCATCTTGTGCGCACCAATGAGATGCAAAATTTGTGCGCCTACACCGTAGTCTCGCTCATCAGGGTCATAACCTAAATGAATGTTAGCATCTACTGTGTCATAGCCTTCTTCTTGCAGCTTGTATGCAGCAATTTTTGCCATTAGTCCGATGCCGCGTCCCTCTTGATTGAGGTAGAGAATGACTCCTTTGCCCTCTTCTTCCACCATGTGCATGGCGCGATGAAGTTGTTCGCCGCAATCGCAGCGTTCAGAACCGAAAATGTCTCCAGTGACACAAGATGAGTGAACACGTACCAAAACGGGCTCGTCTTTTTCCCATTTTCCTTTGATTAGAGCCACATGCTCTAAACCATTACTTTTTTGACGAAAAGGGATGAGGTGGAAGTTGCCGTATTCGGTGGGCATATTCACTTCTTCTCCTTGTTCTACTAAGCATTCCGTCTTTAAGCGGTAGGAAATAAGATCTTTTATAGTTATAACCTTTAAGCCTTCTTTCTGAGCAAACTCTTGTAGTTGTGGCATTCGAGCCATCGTTCCGTCTTCATTGAGAATCTCTATAAGACAGGCTGCAGGCTGCAACCCAGATAAGCGTGCTAAATCAACGGCGGCTTCGGTATGTCCAGCGCGCGCTAATACGCCTCGGTCTTGTGCATACAAAGGATTGATATGTCCAGGGCGGCCGAAGGTTTCGGGGCGACTCTTGGGATCAGCTAAAGCGCGAATGGTGGCTGATCGGTCGTGAGCACTTACGCCAGTCGTACAACCTTCAAGTTTGTCGATCGTAATGGTAAAAGGAGTGCCTAGCATACTGGTATTGTCACTCACCTGTCGATCGAGTTTTAGTTGGTTGCAGCGTTCAATAGTGATAGGAGTACATAGTACTCCGCGTCCATAGCGGAGCATATAGTTGACAGATTCTGGAGTGGCGAATTCGGCCGCCATGATGAGGTCGCCCTCATTCTCGCGATCTTCATCATCAACTACGATGACGAACTTTCCGGCGCGGAAATCTTCCAGCGCTTCTTCAATGGTTGCCAATTTGAAATTTTTATCCATAAGGAGAAATCTATTTAATGTTGGCTCATCTCTAGTACGAGCAACGTTTCTATTCGTTATTAGGTGTTATTGTATCTAGTGGTGAACATTCTTGCTACTTCATTTCTTCTCTCACATATTGCTCCAGTAGGCTTAATGCTTCATCAATGCGTTTTAAGTCTTTGTTGAGACGAAAGCGGAAACGCCAAATGCGTAGCCACAGAAGGAGCCCCATGGGGAAGATAATACCACAAAGAATATTCAACTTTCGATTTACGAAAGGTGAAGTATGAGCGTGAATATAAATAACGGGTAATGTATTGAGAATGCTTAAGATACGAGAACTTCGAGTATTTGAAAGCTCTTCGACAATGGCTTCTAATTCATTACTAATGCGTTCGGCATGTCTATCTACCTGTGGACGGAAAAAGGCTCGAATATAATTAGGAGCCATTTGTAGATGCTTCAGCTCTTTGTAGTTACGGCAGTATTCGCGCAGTTTAGGAATTTCTGTAGATAATCGTGCATAATCTGGCGTGTCAATAATAACTTCCTTGCGGAAGAGATGACGAGGAGTACGCCAACCGAAGAAGCGCATTAATATGTTTTGATAGGTTTCCCAATTAAACACAACGCTATCGTTGTTCGATTTGTATGTTAAGTATGCTCCGAGAGGTGCTAAGATAGCAGAACTAATCCACATACCATAGGTCATATTAAGCGAACCATCGCGCGCCATTTTCATACTTGAAGTGTCAATAATGTAGTAGAAAATGAAGATGATCACGCTAATCACAGTGGGTAGACCTAAGCCACCTTTGCGTATGATTGCCCCTAGAGGGGCGCCAACAAAGAAGAAAAATAAGCAAGCTAGGGATAATGTAAATTTACGATGCCATTCAATCCAGTGGGTGCGGATAAAATGGTCTCCATCGTTGGTCACCGCGCTTCGCCATTCTAAGTCGGCCGCAAAAGCTGCGGCGTTAGCTTGGGCCATTTGGCGCGCCGATTGCAATCGCTCTGGTGAGGTATGAGCTAGAAGAGAATCGAAGTTGAGTCCGCGTGATGCCAGCGCGACCTTGAGCAGTTTGTTTTGTGCAACATTGAGTTTAGGGTGTCTATAATAATGAGATTCTGCTTCTGCATAGTATGATTTTCCCACACTGTCTAATTGTGTTTCCATCGAGTCGATGTCGTTGCGAAGACGTGTGAGATTCTTTGCTGAGGCCATTCCGCGCAACTGCTCCTCATCCATTTTTTCAAAATTACTATCAAAATCAATGATAAACTTTTTGTATTTAAATGTCTCGCGATCGTAGGGTGTGCCGTTAGGCGAACTGAGCACACTCATGTTGCTCTGAAGGTTCTCGAATTGCTCACCATTCCAAATATCTAATATGAGGTGCATACGATCTGCCGTAACTTCCATTCGTCCAGAATCGGCTACAACGATTTGTGCCTTATCAAAACCTTCATCAGTCTTATAGACCATCAAGTTGTAGAGCATTCCTGTTGATATTTCTTTATGCTCTACGAATAAATTTAGGTTAGGTATTCCATTATAGAAGACTCCCTCGGGGATTTCCAGTGCTGGAGAAGTTTGTTTCATGCTCAGCAGCAAAGTGCGGAGCTTGAGCTGAGCCTCTGGAGCTGTTTTGTTTTGGAAATAGAAAGAAGTTCCTGTTAGAAAGACCACTAAAACTAGTATAGGTCGCATGATGCGTAGCAGGGAAACACCTGCAGCTTTCATCGCAAGTAGTTCCAACTGTTCGCCCATATTACCGAAGGAAATGAGCGACGCCAACAAAATGGCAAGAGGGAGAGAGGTTGGTACCAAGGATAATCCCATGTACCAAAAGAATTCGGCAAGAATGTCAACGGTGAGTCCCTTTCCGATAAGCTCGTCCACATAGCGCCATGTGAACTGCATCATAAAAACAAAAAGAGTGATAAAGAAGGAACCGAAGAAAACCCAAAGGAATTTCTTCAGTATGAACATATCGAGCTTCTTTAATATAGTCATCGTAAATTCTTTGTATGAGCAAAAGTAGCATATTTTTCCCATGTGTGCTCATCTTTATATTAAATAAAACTGAGAGCTGGGGTGTTTAGAACTTTTTTTTGTTTTTTTTCAAGAAACATTTGGTAGTGTCATAAGTATGCACTACTTTTGCACTCGCAAATCAGCAATACCTGGCGCGGTAGCTCAGCTGGTTAGAGCGCATGATTCATAATCATGAGGTCCCCAGTTCAATCCTGGGCCGCGCTACGAAGAAAGGTCTTAGTTCAGTTGCTTAACTGTATTAAGACCTTTTTCTTTGTGTTTTCTTTTCTGTATACTTTTATGTCCACAATTTGGCTGCGATAGTGGCATATTCAACTTTTCCGTCAATATAATCAGCAAACATCTCGATGGCAGGCATACCGTCGGGGAGATTGCACGATCCACAGCCTCCGCAGTCTGGATATTGGCATTTGTATCGTTCGTGGATAAAGAAAAGTCTTTCTTCGCGATCTGAAAAGTCAATTTTTGGAGCTATCATGATAGAAATAATTTTTATCTAAATTAGGAATGATTACAGAAGTTTTCTGCCTACAAAATTAAGTATTTATTTTGTTGTTGTCTGCAAAAAGTAGAGAAGTAGAAACTGCTATATGTTGTGTGTTGAACATGGTATCTTCTTCTCTCTCCTGTATATAGATTCTGAATATTTCTTAAATAGCTTCATTGAGTGAGGTTTGTGGTGCGAAGCTCTAGTGACGTTTTTTTGTGTTTGAGTTTTTGTGAATCCGATTCTATTATTTTAATACTGAAGCCTCTAAAACTTTTTCTGGGTTCTTTTGTGGCGAATGTGTATCCACGATATAGAGAGGAGTAACTATCTTTATTGCATCAGCTGACACAATAAGCGCGTCAGCTGACATCCTTATAGTATCAGCTGACGCGATAAGGATAATTATTACTCACATTTCAAAATATCCATGTTGCATTTAGCATAAAATATTTGGGAAGCGTCAGTTTGTTCTTTTCTTGCCAATAGGAGGCGGTGGCTATTCGTTCGATATTGTTCAACTGATGGAGTAAGTCATAGGCATCTAAACGAAAACCTAAATGTTTACCAAAAGATTTACTGATGGAGGCATTCCATAGACTGCTACAGTGTCGAATGCCTGCCAAAGAATACCCCGACCGTAAGAATAGCGTGAAATCGGAATTTATTTGGAAGTCATAGGGTAAATTGTAGTTAAGAAGGATGCCATTGACCCAGTCTGTTCCACCATAATGGTTAGCACGATTATTAGTTGCAGAGAGCATCTGTACACCTGTTTTTAGATTGATTTGTAGTTGTGGCAGACGCCATGTTAAGCGTAGGTTGGCTTTGAAGTTTTCAGAGTTGGACGAGCCTCGTTCCATATTGGTTAGAGAGGTTGTAGTAAAATAACTTTGATGTTGTATCCAAGCTCCTACTTCAGAGCTAAGCATCCAGTGGTTTTGAGTGTCTAAGCTGCGGCTATAGCCAGCATCCAAACTGACAAGATAATTTCCACTAACGTTTTTTGGTGTGAGGGTATAGACGCCCGTGGCAGTGTTGAGCAGAGAGGTATAAACCACTTCGTTATGCCCTATTGAATAACGTGTGTTTGCATGCCACGCTTGAGCAAATTTTTTTGCTTTTGAGGAATAGTTTAGCTCGAAAGTATGCTGCTGCGAGGGCTTTAAATGCGGATTTCCCTTATAGATTTGTTGCATGTTATAGGTATCAGTGATGTCGAAGAGTTGCGACATTTTTTGAGGGTCAACGCTCAAGTTATAATAAGCATATAGTCCAAAGGGGGACAACCACGTGAACGAGGGTGTGAAAAGAGTGTAATGCTTCTGTATGTGTGTGGCACGTGTGTCGTTTGCCGTCCTTTTTTCAAAACTTAGTGGTAAACGAAGTAGTAGGATGTGACCATCCTTTATCCACTCCAAATCGCTCTGTAAGTTATGCCTATTGTGCCGAGCATTATAGCTGTAAGAGTTGATAATATCAAACGGGATGTCTCTGTCTTGTTTTGTGTAAAGATAAGAATAACCATAAGATAGTTTCCATCGGAAGGCTTTTAAAGAGATTTCGTAATCTATCTTAGTTCCCAATGAGTATGTCTGAGAAGGAAGTGAGGCTCTGTTCTCTTTCATCATCCTGTCACTCACATTCCAGGTGAAGCGGTCGCCCAGATAGTGGTTAGACGCTTTTCCATCATAGAAAGAGGCGTCAGTGTCTAGTGTGATGGTGTTTCCCGTTAGTGGAGAAACGAATTTTACCAAACCTCCGAGCGCGGTGGTTAAATTTTTGGTCATACCCGCGTCTTTTGATTGGGAGTCGCTAATAAGATAGGGCGCATATATCGGAGAACGTACTGAGTCTATAGGTATGGTAATAGCAGAGGGGAGTGTTTTCAAAAGAGCTGATTGGGAGGTTGTGTTTTGCTCAGTCTTTTGATATTCAAGGAGGGATTTAAATTCTATAAAGACTTTGCGTAAAGGCAAAACAAAGCGACCATTATATTCAAAGCTATGCGAGCGATTGTCTCCAATAGTTTTCTCCAGTCCATCATAAGAAGTGCCATCTGTGAGGTAATGGTGGCTCATAGTGCCGCTTCCTATTGTCTCAATCTGCTGTCCTCCTTTGAGCGAAGCTGTCATATAGGATTTTGAGCGTAGGGATTGCCAATAAATGTCAGCTCCTCCCTCCTTATCTATAGTAGGCGAAGTTGAAAAATCCTCTATGCTCCAAGTGTCTCCCTCAGTAGGGCGGCGAGTATCTCCCACATTGTTGAGGCGCCCATAGGCTGTGAATCGTAAAATGTCGCTTGAGTGCATAGCAAAGCCTCGCAGATTGTAGCGACTATGAGTTCCTCCGCCAAGACTAATGTTTCCCAGCCAACGACTATGATAGTCTTTGCGCAAACGCACATCCATAACCAAAGGATCTTGCCTTCTATCTGTTGTGTCTTTCATAGTTAAATAGCTGTCTTCTGCTCCTCTTCTATAGACCTTGACTTTGTTGACTGCATAAGCTGGAAGATTGCGTAGAGCCACTGCTGCATCTCCGTTGAAGAAATCCTTACCATCGATTAGCAGACTGCTCACAAATTCTCCATTGACTAAGATCTGTCCGCCGTTTTTTAGCGAAACTCCAGGGAGTTGTTCTATGAGTTTATCCAAGAGAGAGCCATTGGATAACTGAAAAGCATCAGCATTGTAGATAATAGTATCCCCTTTTATAAGCATCATCACTTTTGAGGCTTTAACCGTTGCTTCGCCAAGCTCAATCACGCGCTCTAGGGAGAGGTCGCCAATTTCGTAGAGGGTAGTTCTTTTTCCATATTGCTTTTCAGGAACAGTAATAGGATAACTCAAATCCAGAAACTTATCTTTTTGTACGAGCAATGTATAGTTTCCGAAATTAGGTACTGCCAAACTAAATTCTATCAAAACATCACCTCCTCCGTCTACGCCATAGAGTTTATAATAATCAACTGTCTTGGTGGAAGATACAATGTCTCCTTGCGTGTTGATAGCCATAATTGATGCGTCCTCTATCGGCCTATTGCTCAATTTTTCAACAACACGCCCATGAATATAGATGCTATCTGTTTTTCCCTTTTGTTGTGCTATAGATATAGAGCTATATAGCGCAAAGAATGTGAGAAGAATCAATGTTTTCATTGATATTGTAAGATAAAAGCGTTGTATAAAGGATGGTCTACTTAGGAGTTCTGTAAATCTATGACCTTTGTAAAGACTTATCGCTGTCAATAATTTCGACGTGTTTTTCAAAAGGGTTAGTTTATTGAAAAGTTCTTTGCTATGTTTGTTTTTTTTTGGGGGTGGTAAATGATGGTTTTTAGCTGTTTCTGTGTACGTTTCTGCTCCTTTTTTACATTGAAAAAATAGAGGGCTCTTTGTGTTTGCTTTCATAATTTACATATTTGTAGTTGTCAATAATTAGTTAAAAATAAAAGATGCTTCCATGGAGATTGCTGACAAATATACTAAAAATATATTATGTTTTCTATTTTTAGGTTTTATACATCTTTTACGTTTATAGTATTGAAGAAAGTTTTTTAGCTCCAAAGTCTATACTAATGCTCCTCGTTGTTCTATTTTATAAATGTTGGATTAAGTGTATTGTTTGTTTTTCTCTTTCTGCGATTATAATGTGTGGAGATGATAGATGTGCTCTATTTTCAACGGGCAATCAAAACTTATTGTTATCTTCGCTCGGTAAAAGAATCTATAAATGGAGATAGTTAATATTATAGCGCAGCGGTTGAATATCAACGAGCAGCAGGTACAGCGAACTATCAAACTTCTTAATGAAGGTGCTACAATTCCGTTTATCTCTCGCTATCGCAAAGAAGTGACGGGAGGATTGAATGAAGTGGAAGTAGCTGCGGTGAAAGATGAGAACGACCGACTCTCTGAAATGCAGCATCGTAAGAATACGATTTTGCTCACCATTGATGAACAAGGAAAACTAACTGACGAACTTCGCAAGCGTATCGAGAATTGTTGGGATTCAACTGTTCTTGAAGACATCTATTTGCCTTATAAACCTAAGCGACATACACGAGCAGAAAAAGCTCGACAACGCGGTTTGGAACCTTTAGCCGATTTGCTGATGAAACATCCCGAGGCGCGATTGGATACTCTCGTTGCTCCATTTCTAACAGATGAAGTTCTGGATGAGGAAGCAGCTTTGCAGGGGGCGCGTGATATTATTGCGGAACGGGTGAGTGAGAACGAAGAAGTTCGAAACACTGTGCGTACATCTTATAGTCGTCAAGCATGGATTCGTTCTGTGGTAGTGAAAGGTAAGGAAGAAGAGGCGCAGAAATATCGCGATTATTTTGATAATGCAGAACCGCTCTCCCGTTGTAGTTCTCACCGTTTGCTGGCAATGCGACGTGGAGAAGCAGAAGGCTGTTTGCGCGTGAGCATAGCTCCGCATGATGAGGAACAAGCTATAGGTTTTGTGTTGCGAAAATGTGACTACCTCTTTGAGCATGGTCGTCCCCAGTTCGTGCGAGAGTCTTCACAACTTCATATGGCTGCTGTAGATGCTTACAAACGTTTGCTTCGTCCTTCTATCGAAACAGAGTTTGCGGGGCAGAGCAAGGCTAAAGCTGATGCAGATGCTATTCGTGTGTTTGCAAGTAATCTTAAACAATTATTGTTAGCTCCTCCACTCGGGCAGCAGCGCATTATGGGAATTGATCCTGGCTTTCGAACTGGTTGTAAAGTAGTTTGCTTGGATGCACAAGGAAATCTGCTCCACAATGAGACTATTTATCCTCATCCGCCTAAGCAGATGATAGGTTCTGCCATGCGAAAAGTACGCAATATGATTGAAGTGTATAAACCTGAAGCAATCGCAATTGGTAACGGAACAGCGGGGCGTGAGACTGAAACATTTATAAATAGTCTTAATCTTGGTGATGCTATTTCTGTTTTTTTAGTGTCGGAAGATGGTGCTTCGGTGTATTCTGCTTCGAAATTAGCCCGTGAAGAATTTCCTGATTACGATGTGACGGTGCGTGGGGCAGTCAGCATTGGTCGTCGCTTAGCAGACCCATTAGCTGAATTAGTAAAGATAGATCCCAAAGCAATAGGTGTTGGGCAGTATCAGCACGATGTGGATCAGAGTGAACTGAAGAAATCACTCGATTTAACAGTGGAAAGTTGCGTAAATGCTGTCGGCGTAAATCTCAATACTGCCAGTAAGAGCCTCCTTACTTATGTTTCGGGATTAGGTCCAGCATTAGCACAAAATATCGTGGATTATCGCATAGAAAATGGACCTTTTTCTTCACGTAGAGACTTACTCAAAGTGCCACGTCTTGGTGCGAAAGCTTATGAGCAGTGTGCTGGTTTTCTTCGCATACCTGATGCTGTTAATCCTTTAGATAATACAGCAGTACATCCAGAGCGTTATGCACTGGTAGAGCAGATGGCGAAAGATGAGCATTGTGATGTGCCCGAGCTCGTACGTTCGGCAGAGAAGCGCAAAGCGATAGATCTACAAAAATACTGTACGGATGCTGTGGGCTTGCCAACATTGAACGACATTATCTCCGAGCTGGGAAAGCCAGGAAGAGACCCACGAGGTCATGCCACTGTTTTTCGCTTTGATGAAAAAGTGAAGAGCATTGAAGATCTAAAAATAGGTATGGAACTTCCTGGTGTTATAACGAATATTACCGATTTTGGCTGTTTTGTTAATTTGGGTATCCATAAAGATGGGCTTATTCATAAGTCGAACTTGGCAAATCATCGAGTGACTAATCCTGCCGAAGTGGTTCATATACAGCAACGTGTTGTTGTTCGTGTGTTAGAAATTGATGAGTGCCGTGGAAGAATCGGGCTAAAATTGGTAACGAGTGAAAAGTAATATATACTTAATTTCTTATACCTTAGAATCTTTAGAATTATGACCGACGAAGATTATATGACGAAAGCACTTGCAGAAGCGCGACAAGCTTATGAAGAAGGGGAAATCCCTGTGGGCGTAGTGGTAGTTTGTAAAGACCGCATTATTGCTCGAGCGCACAATCTGACGGAAACGCTTCACGATGTGACAGCTCATGCCGAAATGCAAGCAATTACTGCTGCTGCTGATGCATTGGGCGGAAAGTATCTCGACCCTTGTACGCTCTATGTCACACTTGAGCCCTGTGTGATGTGTGCTGGAGCTTTGGGCTGGTCACAATTAGGTCGTCTAGTTTATGGTGCAAGCGATGAAAAGAGAGGTTTCTCTAAATTTGCTCCTGAAGCACTTCATCCTAAAACAGAAGTATGCAGTGGAGTGCTAGCAGAAGAATGCAGTGCTCTAATGAAAGATTTTTTTAGAAATAAGCGTTGATATGGCAGAGCATAATAGGCTTGGTGCGCTGGGTGAGGAGGTGGCTTGTCGCTATCTTAGCTCTCTCGACTATCGCCTACTTGATCGCAACTGGCGTGTGGGGCATCTAGAAGTGGACATTATTGCTGACAACTACGGAGAATTAGTTTTTGTTGAAGTAAAAACGCGCAGTAGGGAAGGAGAGTTTACTGCTCTTGGAGCGGTCGATGTGCACAAACAGCGCAATCTGGCTGTAGCTGCAGAAGCTTATATGCAGGAGCATTATCTTAATTGTTCTTACCGCTTCGATATTGTCACTGTTGTAGGTGAGCAAGAATCTTTTGAAGTGACCCATTACGTAGATGCTTATTCCGTGGATCTTACTCGACGAAAACGTTACATTCATAGATTTTATTAGATGATCAATATAGAACAACTGCGTGAGTATTGTCTTAGTAAGCGGGGGGCTTCTGAGAGTCTTCCGTTTGATGATACAACCTTAGTCTTTAAGGTTTGTAATAAGATGTTTGCTGTATTACCACTGGAGCGCGCTGATTGTATTGTGCTGAAATGTGACCCCGAATATGCTCAAAAACTTCGGGAGCATTATGAAGGAGTGAATGAAGCATATCATTTTGAGAAGCTGCATTGGAATGCAGTCTATGTGGAGCGTGATGTAAGCGATGAACTCATTTTGCAACTCATAGACTTATCTTATGAATTGGTACTAAATAAGTTGTCTAAAAAAGCCAATATCGTTTTTTTTGCTGAAAGTTTGCCGCCAGAGGTAGGTTACGTACATCTTAATGTGACTGACTCGACAATGCTCTATCTCCGAGCACCTGAAGTGCGCGAGCGAACAGAAAAGTTTCTGCTTGTTGATGCTGATAAACAGAAAACAGGGAGGGGGCAACGAGGTACTCATTGGGAATCTGACAACGGAAAGAATCTGACATTCGGTTTGTTAGCACATCCTAATTTTCTTCGAGCTGATGAGCAGTTCTATCTTTCAGAAATTACAGCTTTGGCTGTTGTTGATGCCTTGCGTCCTTATTGTGAAACAACCGTAAAGTGGCCTAATGATGTGTATTATGGCGATAAAAAAATATGTGGAATGCTTTTAGAACACGATTTACAAGGTTCAATGATTGCGCATACCATTGTGGGACCTGGTATCAATGTGAATCAACAGAGTTTTTTAAGTGATGCCCCTAATCCTGTTTCAGTGGCGCAGATTGTAGGTTTTGAAGTAAACCGATATCTTGTTCTTGAACGTTGGCTTCAAAGTTTTTTGCATTATTATTCTCGTTTGGAAAAAGGAGAACGAGAAGCTATCAATGAGGAGTATAAGGCTTGTCTCTATCGTCGTGAAGGTGTGTATACTTATCGTGATAAAAATGGAGAGTTCCAAGCAGAGATAGCTGATATAGAAGAAAATGGACATCTATTACTAAGAGATGCAGCAGGGCATTTGCGGCGATATACTTTTAAGGAAGTTCAGTTCGTTCTCCAATAAGAATAATCTTATGAATCGCCAAATTCTAAAAATTGCAATTCCAAGTATTGTTTCGAACGTTACAGTTCCCTTGCTCGGCTTAGTTGATCTATGGATTTCTGGACATATAGGATCCGCCGATTGTATCGGAGCTATCGCTGTGGGCGGTATGATTTTTAATATGTTGTATTGGCTCTGTGGTTTCCTTAGAATGGGAACAGGAGGGTTCACTTCGCAAGCCTATGGCCGTGGCAATGTGGATGAGATAAATTATATTCTCCAACGTTCGCTACGAATGGCTTTCGGTCTTGCTTTTGCCTTTATCCTGTTGCAGCAACCATTGCTTCGATTCTCTTTATGGATGATGAAAAGCTCTCCAGACGTTTCAATCATGGCTGGCTCTTATTTCCGAATCCTCATATGGGGGGCGCCAGCTATGTTGGGTATTTACAGTTTGACTGGGTGGTTCTTGGGGCAGCAAAACGCTCGTGTACCAATGATTGTGGCTATTCTGCAAAATGTTATCAATATATTGGTGAGTATGTTACTGACGATGTGTTTTGATTGGAAAGTAGAAGGAATTGCCTTCGGTACGTTAGTGTCGCAATGGCTTGCTTTTCTTATGTATATATTCTTTCCGTGTTCAAACCATCGTACTATAAGTGTCCTTTGGCGCAAAATTTCATCTCAGGCAGTACTTCCATGGGGAAGGTTCTTATCCGTAAATCGCGACATATTTTTTAGAACACTTTGTTTAGTGGCTGTGCAGCTCTTTTTTACTGCAACAGGGGCAGCTCAGAGTGATACAATTCTAGCTGCAAATGCTCTGCTCTTGCAGTTTTATATCTTATTCTCTTATGTGATGGATGGCTTTGCCTATGCAGGGGAAGCTGTTGGAGGAAAAGCTTATGGAGCTAAGGATTTTGAAATGTTCCAAAATCTTACTCGCCACCTTTTTATTTGGGGAATAGGACTGATGCTTGTTTTTACCATTGTATATGTAATGGGAGGAAATGAGCTTCTGCAAATTCTTACTGCTCAGGGAGAGGTAATAGCAACAGCACAGAAGTATCTGCCTTATGCAGTATTTATTCCTTTAACTGGTTTTGCTGCTTTTCTCTATGATGGGCTTTATATTGGAACAACTTCGTCACGCCTTATGCTGCTTGCTGTTTTTCTAGCTGCTGCAAGTTTCTTTTTGCTTCGTTTTTTACTTTTTCCAAAATTTAGTAATGCTGGCTTGTGGATTGCTTTTCTGACTTTTATGTTTGTGCGGGGCGGTGTGCAGGCAATCTGTTATCATAGAATTTTTAGAGCGAAAATTAAATAAGCTTTGTTTGATGAGGCTTTTTATCATCAGATTCCTTAATTTCGCCTCTGAAAGAATTAAATATTAGAATAGAATGGCAAAATTTAATCGAATCTTATTGAAATTGAGCGGTGAAAGTTTAGCTGGAACACAAGGTTTCGGTATAGACACAAAGCGTTTAAACGAATATGCTCAACAAATCAAGGAAATCCATGAGATGGGCGTACAAATAGGAATTGTTATAGGTGGTGGCAATATCTTCCGTGGCTTGCAGGGAGCAGGTAAAGGCTTCGACCGTGTAAAGGGAGACCAAATGGGAATGTGTGCTACTGTCATTAATTCTCTCGCGCTAAGTAGCGCCTTAGGTGCTATTGGTGTAAAGAGTAGAGTCTTGACTGCTATTCGCATGGAGCCTATTGGCGATTTTTACAATAAATGGAAAGCTTTGCGAATATTGGAACGCAATGAAATTGTCATCATGGGAGCAGGAACGGGGAATCCTTATTTTTCAACAGATACAGGTTCTACTCTCCGTGGTATAGAGATTGAAGCTGATGTCATGCTGAAGGGAACGCGTGTTGATGGCGTTTACACAGCAGATCCTGAAAAAGATTCGACGGCAACTAAATTTGATGATATCAGTTACGATGAAGTGCTTCAGCGTGGTTTGAAAGTGATGGATACTACTGCCATCGCAATGGCCAAAGACAACAACTTACCTATCTATGTGTTCAATATGGATAAAGTGGGTAATCTTAAAAAAGTTCTTGAAGGAGAAAATCTCGGAACTTTCGTGCATGCTTAAATAACTAATATTGTTTAGACTTTAATCCAGAAATGTACTAAAATGGAAGTGTAAAAAGAATGTGAAGCTTTTACTTGCAGATTATTATTGCGTAAATTATATTTCATTTTAGTACATTTCTTTCTTTTATAATCTTTATATACTATCGTTTATTTCATGTGAAATAAACTTTCTATTGTCTATACCTGTTAATCTGAGAATTTTATTATTATTTTTGCAAAGCTAAACGAACAACAACTGTGTTCGTTGGTATTAGAAGTTGTAAAGATATTTATGTCTGAACATATTTATTTGATTGACCTTGATAGGGTTATACATGATAAGATGGGTAAGAAGGCTCGTTTTGTCCCCCGTTTTCTTCTTAATTATTTGAAGAAAATTATTCATCAAGACGAACTTAATGTGTTTTTGAAGGGAGAAGGCGAAAAACAGGGAGTACCTTGGCTTTGGGATTGTGTTCGCTTTTTGGATATGAACCTTAATGTCGTGGGGCGTGAGAATCTTCCTCCAGTAACTGAAGCTGGGCACTATACTTTTGTTAGTAATCACCCGCTAGGTGGACAAGATGGTGTGGCGTTAGGTGCTGTTTTGGGAGAATATTTTGAAGGTCATGTAAAGTATTTGGTTAATGATTTACTCATGAATCTTCATGGGCTTGCTCCTCTTTGTATACCAATAAATAAAACAGGTTCGCAGAGTCGTAGTTTTCCTGCGATGGTAGAGGCTGGATTCCATTCAGATGATGCTATCATAATGTTTCCAGCTGGTTTGTGTAGTAGGAAAAATAAGGGAAAAGTGCGCGATTTGACTTGGCAAAAAACGTTTGTAACCAAGAGTGTTGAGACACATCGTGATGTGATTCCTATTCATTTTAGCGGCTCCAATAGTGAACGCTTTTATCGTCTCGCCAATATCTGTAAAGCCCTACATCTTAAGGTTAATATTGCGATGCTTTATCTAGTTGATGAGATGATGAAAAATCGTCATAAGACATTTACAATCACCATTGGTAAACCCATTCCATGGCAAACCTTTGATAAAACTCGCAAGCCTGTTGAGTGGGCTGAATATGTGCAGAATGTTGTCTATAATTTGAACAGAGAAACAACCTTTTAGGTTGTATGAAAAAGTATATGGAAGAAGAAATCATAGCTCCTATTGAGCGTCGTTTGTTGAAATCTGAACTTACACCGGATCGTAAGTTACGCTCAACAAATAAAGGCGGCAATGAAATTTATGTTGTAACGTGGCAACAAGCCCCTAATGTGTTGCGTGAAATTGGTCGTCTGAGAGAGATTGCTTTCCGCACTGCAGGAGGGGGAACTGGATTAAGTTGTGATTTGGACGAGTTTGATATGTCTGATCACCCTTACTACCAACTGCTTGTTTGGGATCCAGAAAATGAAGTGATTCTTGGTGGCTATCGTTTCCTTCCTGGTAGCGATTGGAAATATGACAATGCTGGACAACCTATTCTTGCAACAAGTCACATGTTTCATTTCTCAGAAGAGTTCATTTGCAACTATGCACCGCGTACTACGGAATTAGGGCGTTCTTTCGTAACGCTGGAATATCAAAGTAGCCGTGCAATGACCAAAGGTTTGTTCGCATTAGATAATCTTTGGGATGGTTTGGGCGCTCTTACCGTGATTATTCCTGAATTGAAATATTTTTTTGGTAAAATGACGATGTATCCGAGTTTCGACCGACCTGCTCGTGATATGATACTTTACTTTCTAGATAAGCATTTTGGCGATAGAGATCATTTGATTATCCCAACTAACCCAATTAAACTAGAAACAGACGCTTTCTTCTTAGAACGTCTTTTTGTGGAAAAGGATTTTAAGGAAGACTACAAAATATTGAACAAGAATGTTCGTGCTAGAGGTTATAATATTCCTCCTCTCGTTAATGCTTACATGAACCTTTCGCCGACAATGCGCTTTTTTGGTACAGCGATAAATCATGCTTTTGGAGAAGTGGAAGAGACAGGAATTTTGATTGCCGAAGATGAAATTCTAGAGGAGAAACGTAGACGCCATATCGATAGCTTTTTAAAAGAACATCCAGATTGGCAGCGCGACTTAAGCCAGATTCTAATGATAAATCGACATCATTGTGATGAATAAAAAAGGAAGGATTCCTGATGGAATTCTTCCTTTTACTATAAGTATGTGTATTGGTTTGTAGCTTTTATTCTTCAACTACTTCAAAGTCGTCTTTACCAACGCCGCAGAGAGGGCATACGAAATCTTCGGGTAAATCCTCAAAAGCAGTTCCAGGCTCAATACCTGCATCTGGATCTCCAACCTCTGGGTCATATACCCAGTCACATACTGTACAACGATACTTTTTCATTTTGATGTCTTACTTTAGTGTTAATTTAATAACGTGTAATTAATAATAGATGTTGAAAAGATTTTTCTCCATGCGCTGTTCTACTAGCTGCCAGTCCGTCAACTCCCATACGGCTTCGCAAAAGTCCGCACGGCGATTTTGGTAGTCTAGATAGTAGGCATGTTCCCAAATGTCTATAGTCATAAGCGGAGTCATGTTCTTTTGTAGTGGATTACCTGCATTTGTCATCGCTTCAATGTTTAATTGATTGCGTTCGTTGTATGTAAGCCAAATCCACCCAGAACCGAATAATCCCGTAGCTTTTGCCATCAATTGTTTTTTGAAATTATCTATACTCCCATACGTTGCTATCAATTTCGCTTTCAATGTGCCGCTGATAGGTTTTGCAGTGGGAGATAAAGTTTCAAAGAAAAATGTGTGATTCCATACCTGGGCAGCATTATTATAAATGGCACCATTGGCCGTTCTAACAATTTCTTCTAAACTCTTATCTTCAAATTCTGTTCCCTTGATGAGCTTGTTTAAGTTGTCTGTGTAAGCTTGGAGATGTTTGCCATAATGGAACTTCATCGTATCCTCACTTATCCTAGGCTTCAATCCATCAAGAGGATAGTTGAGCTTGGGCATTTCATGCTTCATAGACTATGGCATTTATATTGGAGTGCTAAGATACAGCATTTTCTATTATTGTCCAAATATTTTCCTGCCTTTTTATAATTGTAGGTGCAATTTTGTTCCTTTTTTGATTCATCCCCAAAATGCGTTAATATTATCCTTTCGTTATATAATAAACTCAATATTCTCTTACCAACAAAAAATATATAGGAGAGCGTTCCTACCCACAAAAGCTCACACTCCTTATAATATAGCTTCACCACAATAAGCCTGTGAGCTGACGCAATAAGGCTATCAGCTGACATCCTTATTG